>JBPEXA010000171.1:0-10662 GCA_052032135.1 Thermoanaerobaculia bacterium
GAGCGCAAGGAGGCCGATCACGCTCCAGGAGACGACTCTGGTCATGGGGGGTTCCTCTTGGATGGTGGTTCGAAACGGGCCCGGACGAGCCCGGTGAGGGCGGTCCGCGGGGAGTGTAGCACCCCCGAATCGACGGCTCGGACCCACCCTCCGACCCACCCGGTGGGCGGTTGCGACCCCCCTTCCGGAGTCGGTACACTCCCGGGGTTCTCGAAGTCCGAAGCGAACCTTCCGGAGTGAACAGGAGGGGTTGATGAGCGTTCTCGAAACACATCCGGAAGAGGCGCCGCACCACGCTCACCACGAGGAGAGCTGGCTGCGGAAGTACGTCTTTTCGCAGGACCACAAGGTCATCGGCATCCAGTACGCGTTCACCGCGCTGCTGTTCCTGCTGTTCGGCTTCTGCCTGATGCTCTTGATGCGCTGGCAGCTCGCCTACCCGGGGCAGCCGATCCCGCTGGTCGGCGGCATCCTCGGCGACGCCAACGCGCCGGGCGGCATCATGCTGCCGGAGTTCTACAACCAGCTCGGCGCCATGCACGGCACGATCATGGTCTTCCTCGCGATCGTGCCGCTGGCGGTCGGAGCGTTCGGCAACTACGTCGTGCCGCTCCAGATCGGCGCCCCCGACATGGCGTTCCCGAAGCTCAACATGATGAGCTACTGGATCTACGCCTCCGGCGGCGTGGTGATGCTGGCGAGCTTCTTCGTCCCCGGCGGCGCCGCCAACTCCGGATGGACGTCGTACCCGCCGCTGTCGGTGACGGCGACCACCGGGCAGACCTGGTGGCTGCTCGGCATGGTGCTGCTGATCACCTCGTCGCTGCTGGGATCGGTGAACTTCATCGTCACCATCTTCCAGCTGCGGGTGAAGGGCCTCACCTGGATGCGCCTGCCGTTCTTCGTCTGGGCGCAGCTGGTCACCGCCTTCCTGCTGCTGCTCGCCTTCCCGCCGCTCGAGGCGGCCGGCTTCTTCCAGCTGATGGACCGCGTCGCCGGCACCAGCTTCTTCATGCCGAGCGGCCTGGTGGTCTCGGGCGAGGTGATCCCGGGCGCCGGCGGCGGCAGCCCGCTGCTCTGGCAGCACCTCTTCTGGTTCCTCGCCCACCCGGAGGTCTACGTGCTGATCCTGCCGGCGATGGGCATCGTCGCCGAGGTGATCGCCAACAACACCCGCAAGCCACTGTGGGGCTACCGGTCGATGGTCTTCGCCGCCGTCTTCCTCGGCTTCATGTCGTTCATCGTCTGGGCGCATCACATGTTCCTCACCGGCATGGGGACGACGATCAGCGCCTTCTTCCAGACCACGACGATGATCATCTCGATCCCGTCGGTGATCATCCTGTCGGCGCTCTTCCTGTCGCTGTGGGGCGGCTCGATCCGCTTCAACACCCCGATGCTCTTCGCCCTCGCCTTCCTGCCGATGTTCGGCATCGGCGGCCTCACCGGGCTGCCGCTCGGCTTCTCGGCGACCGACATCCATCTCCACGACACCTACTACGTCATCGGCCACTTCCACTACGTGGTGGCGCCGGGGACGATCTTCGCCATGTTCGCGGGGATCTACTACTGGTTCCCGAAGGTGACCGGCCGACGGATGAGCGAGCTGCTCGGCAAGATCCACTTCTGGCCGTCGCTGATCATGATGAACTGCATCTTCATGCCGATGTTCATCCAGGGGCTCGCCGGCGTCTCGCGCCGTCTCTACGACGGCGGCATGCAGTACGCCCACGCCCAGCCGGTGCTGCACTGGAACAAGTTCATGTCGATGGCCGCGTTCGGGCTGGCGATCGCCCAGATCCCGTTCCTCATCAACCTCTTCGTCAGCATCAAGAAGGGGAAGCGGGTGGGCGACAACCCGTGGCAGGCGACGACCCTCGAGTGGGCGGCGGCGCCGTCGCCGCCGGTGGCGCACGGCAACTTCCCCGAGGTGCCGACCGTCTACCGCGGCCCCTACGAGTACAGCCCGCCCGAGCATCCGCGCGGCTTCATGCCGCAGCACGCCAACGTGCCGGTCGACGAGCCGGGGGACGAGCCGGGGGACGAGCCGGCGGAAGAGACCGCGCCGGCGGAAGAGGAGGCGTGATGGTCGAGATTCCGTACAACGTCGAGCCGCGGCCCGACACCGGTCTCTACAACGCCAAGCTCGGCATCTGGCTCTTCCTCGCCTCCGAGGTGATGCTGTTCGGCGCGCTCTTCTCGTCCTACGTGCTGCTGCGCACCGGCGACCCGAACTTCATGACCATCCCGCACGAGATGGCCGAGGCGCTCGGCCTCCACGGCGATGCGCACGGCGCCCACCGCTGGTCGGACGAGCTCAACGTGCCGCTCGCCTTCGTCAACACGCTGGTGCTGATCTTCTCGTCGGTGACGATGGTGCTCTCCTGGGTGTCGCTCAAGCTCAAGGACATCGGCAAGTTCAAGCTGTGGATGGGACTGACGAACCTCTGCGCCCTCGCCTTCATGGGCATCAAGGCGATCGAGTACAGCGCCAAGTTCGGCCACGACCTCTTCCCGTCGACCGGCAACTTCCTGGCGATCTACTTCACGATGACCGGCCTCCACGCGCTGCACGTCATCGGCGGGCTGATCGTCAACGGGTACCTGTGGGGCCCCGGCGCCAAGATGTGGGAGACCGAGCCGGAGCGGTTCACCAACCGGGTCGAGGTGGCCGGCCTCTACTGGCACTTCGTCGACCTGGTGTGGATCTTCCTCTTCCCCAGCCTCTACCTGCTGTAGGAGTCGATCGATGAGCGGACACACCGTCGAAGAGATCAAAGCCGAGGCGCGCAAGTACTGGGTGGTGTTCGCGGCGCTGGTGGCGCTGACGGTGATCACCGTCGCCGTCAGCTACCTCGACCTGAGCCCCGGCATGGCGGTCTTCGTCGCCCTCGTGGTCGCCTGCGTCAAGGGGGGGCTCGTCGCCGGCGTCTTCATGCACCTGATCTCGGAGAAGCAGGCGATCTACGCCGTCCTGTTGCTGACGCTGGTCTTTTTCGTCTTCCTGATGCTCGGCCCGATCTTCGGGCGCATCGGCTCGATCGGGGTCCGGTGATGTCGCTCAGAGCGTTCCACGTCGTCTTCATCGTCGTCTCGATCGCGCTCACGGTGGTGGTCGCCGCCTGGGGGGTGCAGCGCTACGTGGTCGCCGACGAGATCGGACCGCTCACCGTCGCCGCGCTGGCCGTCGCCTCCGGCGCCGCTCTCGTCGTCTACGGCAGCCGCTTCTTCAAGAAGCTGCAGGAGCTGCGATGACGTCGAAGGCGCTCACCGTCGCCTTTCTGGCCTTCCTGGTGTCGACCGCTGCGGCCGCCTGCCCGGTCTGCTTCGGCGACAGCGACGGCGAGATGGCGCGTGGCGCCAACAACGGCATCCTCTTCCTGCTCGGCGTGGTGTTCTTCGTCCAGGCGGGGTTGGTCGCCATCTTCTGGAGCATCTGGCGGCGGACGCGGCAGCTGAGAGAGCTGCGGTCCAAGTTCGAACTGCTCGAAGGAGGAGCTCGTTAGATGGAAGGCATGATCGGACAGTACTTCCCGACCGACGCCTCGGCGCACGGCGCCGAGCTCGACTCGATGACGATGCTCGTGCACTGGCTGATGCTGGTGCTGTTCGTCGGCTGGGGCGTCTACTTCATCTACGTCCTCTTCCGCTTCCGCGCCGGCCGCAACCCGGAAGCCGACCACGTCGGCGTCACCGGCCACTACTCGACCTGGTCGGAGGTCGGGGTGGCGGTGGTCGAGGCGGTGCTGCTGGTCGGCTTCGCGATCCCCGCCTGGGCGGCGTGGGTGAGCCCGCACCCCGACGACGCCGACCCGCTGGTGGTGCGCGTGATCGGCGAGCAGTTCGCCTGGAATGTCCACTACCCCGGCCCCGACGGCGATTTCGGCGGCACCGACGTGCACCTCGTCTCGCCCGCCAACCCGATCGGCCTCGACCCCGAGGATCCGGTGGGCGCGGACGATGTCGTGGCGATCAATCAGCTCAGGCTCCCCGTCGACCGGCCGATCACCGTCATGCTGTCGTCGAAGGACGTCATCCACTCGTTCGCGCTGCCGGTGATGCGCGTCAAACAGGACGCGATCCCGGGCATGGAGGTCGCGGTGCGCTTCACCGCCGTGAAGACCAACGGCGACGAGCGGTGGGAGATCGCCTGCGCCCAGCTGTGCGGCCTCGGCCACTACCGGATGCGCGGCTTCCTCACCATCCTCGAGCAGGACGCCTACCAGACCTGGCTCGACGGCGAGGTGGCCAAGAAGATGCCGGAGCCGGAGCCGGAGCCGGAGTCGGAAGCGGACGGCGAGGCGGCCGCCGAGGCGGCCTGACGGCGAACGCCGGACCACCGCCGGCCTCGCGGCCGGCGAGAGGCTCCGATGAGCTTCGACTTCTCGCAGCTGTCGACCGTCAACGCGGCGCTCAACGGCACCAGCGCGCTGCTGCTGACCGCCGGCCTGATCGCGGTCAAGAACCGCCGCTTCAACCTCCACGAGTGGCTGATGAAGGGGGCGTTCGCCTGCTCGGTCCTCTTCCTGGTGAGCTACCTCGTCTACCACGCGCAGGTCGGGTCGGTGCCGTTCCAGGGGCAGGGGACGATCCGCACCGTCTATTTCGCGATCCTCATCACCCACACCGTGCTGGCGGCCGCGGTGCCCATCCTCGCCATCATCACCCTCAGCCGCGCCCTCCAGCGCCGCTTCGCCGCCCACAAGGCGATCGCCCGCTGGACACTACCGATCTGGCTCTATGTGTCGGTCACCGGGGTGGTGATCTACTGGATGCTCTACCGACTGTGAGGCCGGCCCCGATGCGCTGTCGGTCGGATCACCCTCACCGTGCCGCATCGCCTCCGGGCGTCGGCATGACAACCAGCCGAGCGAGCCCAGCTCGTCCCGGCGGACAGGGAGGTGCACCATGAGTTCGCGAAGCTCCGAGGACACCGTTCGCGCGGCCGTCGTCGACCGTGCCAGCGGCAAGGCGCGGGTGGTGGAGGCGGCACGGGTGTCGAGGCTCGGCCGGGACCGGCTGATCGAGGTGCTGCGGGACACCGGGCTGGTGCCCAAGAACCAGCATGCGGAGCTCACCTCGCACGTGCTGCTGTCGGCGCAGAGACCGTGGGTCGAGAACAAGGGACACCTCCATGTGCTGAACTCCCGCGCCTACGACTCGAGCAGTCCGAGCATCGACTGGGTGCCGGAGACCGGCCAGCCGGTCGGCCGGCTCGAGATCTGGCTCGACGGCCTCGAGGCCGGCGAGACCTACCTGGCGCGTCTCGAAGTCGGTGCGGTCGGCACGAGCTCCTTCGACGTCGGAGCGGTCGCCCTCGGAGGCGGGCTCGTATCGCAGACGTTCCAGATCGACGCCGGCTTCGACACGCTCTTGATGCAGTTCGCGTCCGGGGGCGGAGGGATCGGCCTGATCCGGATCGAGAGCGCCGAATGGAGTTTCTACGAAGCCGAGATCTCACGGATCCAGCTGTGATCCGGATCGACCCCCGGCGGCCCGGCGTCACCACCCCATCCGGGCGACCGTGCCTCGGCGACCGTCCGATCGCCCGGCCGACACGCTCGCACCGCTTCGCGATCGTGGCGCTGCCGGCTCTCGTGCTCGTCGTCGCCGCCGTCGCCGCCGAGGTTCCGCGCCTGGCGGTCCCGGAGGCGGTGCTCGACGGCGAGGCGCCGGGGATCACCGTCGACGGCCTCGCTGCCGAGGAGGAGGTGCGCATCCACGTCTTGCGCACCCTCGAGAAGTGGCAGAGCGTCGAGGGGGAATGGCGGCGCGTCGCCGTGCCGCTGCACGCCTGGGCGGGCTTCCGTGCCGACGCGGATGGTGACATCGAGGTCGACACGGCGCGACCGGTGGCCGGGATGTACGACGAGGCCGACCCCCTCGCTCTGCTGCGGATCGGGCGGGAGCCGGGGCATCCGGCGCTGGCGGAGATGCGTCCCGACGGGCTCGCGCCGCCGACCGAGCCCTCGAACGAGGTGGTCGTTCACCTCGAGCGCGACGGCGCCATCGTCGCCGTCGAACGCTTCCTTCTGTCGTCGAGCCTCGAACCGCTCGAGGTGACGGTGGTCGCCGAAGGAGAGTTGCACGGTGTGTTCGCCCGACCGCGCGAGATGGCCGACGACCTGCCGGTGGTCATCAGCCTCCACGGCAGCGAAGGGGGGAGCGTCGCCAAGGCCCGCGCCGCCGCCGAGCGGTTCGCCGCCCGCGGCTTCGCCAGCCTGGCGATCAACTACTTCGCCCGCGGCTTCGAGGGGATCGACGGCCTGCGCACCGAGCACCACGACGTGCCGATCGAGACCATCGCGCGGGCCCGGGAGTGGCTCTCCGGCCAGGACGGCGTCGACGTCGATCGCCTGGCGCTGTGGGGTGTCTCCAAGGGTGCGGAGTTCGCGCTGGTGGCGGCGTCGCGCTACCCCTGGGTGCGAGCGGTGGTCGGCGTCGTAGCGACCGACGTGGTCTGGGAGGGGTACAGCGACAGTGGTGGCACCGGCGCCGGCGCCTCGTCGTGGAGCTGGGGGGGCGAGCCCCTCCCCTACGTGCCGTTGTTCGACTTCGAGCCGGCGAACGAAGGGGTCTATCGCACCAACACCGAGCGCTACAGCCGCTCCCGTCGCTTCTACGCCGAGCAGGTGCCGGCGGCTCGGATCCGCGTCGAGCGGATCGAAGCGAAGCTGCTCCTGCTGGCCGGAGATCGCGACGAAGTGTGGGCGTCGGGCGACATGAGCCGCAGCATCGTCGAGCGGATGGTGGCGGCCGGCAAGAGCGAACGGGTGCGGGCGAAGATCTACCCGCGCGCCGGACATCAGATCAGCGGCGTCGGCACCTTTCCGGTGTTCTTGTACGGCGTCCAGTCGGAGGATCCCGATCGCAAGGACGTCCTCGCCGAAGGCGCCGCCGGCGCGGATGCGTGGCGGAGGACGGTCGCGTTCCTGCGAGAGGCTCTGCCGGTGGCGCCGTGACCCTGCGGCGCTGCACGAGCTCGGCCCTCGCCTGCTGGATCGCGTGCGCCGGAGCGGTCACCGCGCAGGCACCGCCGCCGGCGCCGGAGCGCGTCGAGGGGACGGCGACCATCCGCTACGACCCGGGCACCGACCTCTACAGCGCCGGCAGCCTGAAGCCGGTGGTCGGCAACCTCTTCGACACCCAGTTCGGCCAGCCGCTCGCCAGCGGCACCATCTATCGCATCTCGGCGGTGATCGGCAGTGACGGCGGCTACGACGGCTCGTTCGCGGTCGCCGGTCCGGTCGCCGGCACCACCGCGCCGTTCCTGGCGGCGCCGCGGTTTCCGGCGGACACGGCCTACACCGCGGTCGCCTCGTTCTCACCGCTCGACGTGCCGAGCGTCTTCGTCGTCGGCTTCCTCGTCAATCTCGCACAGGGCCTCGGCCTGGCGACCCGTACGACGCAGGGGCAGGGCTTCCACGCCCACTCCTGGTACGGCGGCTACGGCAACCAGCGGGCGACCGGCATCCGCCCGATCGCCGGCCAGAACGCCACCATCCGGGTCACCGGCAGCGTCGCCGTGGTGCCGGTCGAGCTGCTCGAGTTCGATCTCGACTAGCGTTGCGGCGTCGCGGGGTGCGGTGCCGGCGGCGCGACCCGCAGCACGAACCACAGCACCTCGGAGGCGCCGCCGGCGCTCGAGGCGACCATCGCCGATTCGCCGATCCGACTGCGGATGGTGGGCGCCGAGAGGATCTCGTCGCCGCGGGCGATGACGATCGTCGACAGGGCGGTGTCGGTCCCCTCGATCTCGGTGCGGGCGCGGATGGTGACCGCTGACGCCCCCTCGCCGGTCGTCGCCGTGTACTCCTCGACCGCCTCGTCGATCGACAGCATGCCGGTCGCCACGGCGTCGACCTCCGAGAAGCCGAAGCGCGCCGTCACCTCGTCGTGCTCGACCCCCTCGGCACCGGTCGACAGCAGCCACTCGACGTCCTCGTCGCCGGGGTGGTGGGCGCCGTCGGCCCCCGGCTGCCCGACCACCAGGGCGTAGCGGGCTTCGAGCGGAGCGGCGGCGGCTGGCGCGCTGATCGCAAAGGCGACGGCGAGCAGCAGGAGATGGCGTCGTCTCGTCATGGGATCGACCTCGTTGGGGTAGGGGGTCCGAGGGCAAGCTACCACGCTCGAGCGAGCTCGGAAGTGACCCCGTCGCCCGATCTCCGACGTCGCCCCGCGTTGCGATCGAAGGACTTGTGCAGTTCGTGCATCCAGTCTCTCCGAGGCGGGCGCGGGATCGATGCCGGCCTCTCCGAGAGGAGCGATCACGGGCGTGCGAGAGGAGCTGTTGCGGAGACCGCCGATGGAGCGTCGATGGGGCGGCGCGCTGCTGGCGTACGCCTGCTTCGCGGCGATCACCTGCGGCCTCGGCCTCGGATCGTCGGGGCTGATCTCGATGGAGGGGATGGTGGTCGACGGCGCCGCCCGCATGCTCGACGCCGGTGAATGGGCGGTCCCCTACGTCTACGGCGAGCTGTACACCTTCAAACCGGCGCTCGCCTACTGGCTGTCGGCGGCGGCACAGGCGATCGACCCGGCCGCGCCCGAGTGGGTGCTGCGCCTCCCCTTCGCCGCTACCGGCGCCCTCGCCGGCCTGGCGGTGCTGTGGCTCGTCGGCGTCACCGCGACGCCCCGCGCCGGGCTGGTGGCGGCTCTGGCCACGGTCGGCACGGCGCTCTTCGTCGAGAAGGTCCGCCTCGCCGAGTACGACACGCCGCTCGCCGCGGGCGTCGCCGTGGCGGTGGTCGCCGCCGGCTGCAACCTGGCGAGCCGGCGGCAGCGCACCGCCCTCTGGTGGGCGGCCTACGCCGGGCTCACCTTCGCCTTCCTGGCGAAGGGGACTCCCGCCCTCATGGCCTACCTCCCCGGTCTGCTGCTCGCGGCAGCCACTCACCGGCGCCTGCGCTCCCTGTGGGCGCCGGCTCATCTGCTCCCGTGCCTGACCGGTGTGGCGGCGATCGGGGCGTACCTGTGGTGGGCGGTAGCGACCGCGGGGGTGGAGGTGTTCGACCAGCCGCTCCTCGAGGCACGCTGGCGGGGGGCCGGCTGGTCGCTGGAGGCGGTCGGCACCTCGATCGCCAAGCCGCTCCTGATCGTCGTCGCCTTCCTCCCCTGGAGCCTGGCGCTGATCGCTACGCGCCGAGGACTTCGCGAGCTCGATCCTCTGCCGCGCCGCCTGCTGGTCTCCGGGCTGGCGTTCCTGGTCGCCGGCGTGGCGACGTTCGCCGCGGTGGCCGCTCACGAGATGCGCTACTACCTCCCCCTCGTGCCGGGCGTGGCGCTGGTGGTCGCGGCGCTGCTCGGCGCCGAGAGGCCCGTGCCTCGCTCCCTGGCCGCCGCCAGCCGCGCTCTGTTCGCCCTGAGCTGCGTCCTCCTGGTCGGGGTTGCCGTCCACAGCAAGGTGGCGTCGACGGTCGCCGTCGCCGCCGCGCTCGCCCTCCTCGCTCTCGGCTGGATGGCCGCCGAGCGGTGGCGGGCGGCGTCACCGGCGAGAGCGACGGTCCGCGCGATGGTCGCCACGTCGGTCGTGCTGGCGATCGCCCAGGGTTGGGTGCTGCTCCCACGCCGAGCGGCCGGCCGGGACCTCAAGGAGGTCGCCGATCAGATGCGCCCGCATCTGCCGCCCGGTACACGACTGTGGGTGGCGGGCCCGGCGGATCTCGCCGGCAAGCACGCGTCGCTCTTCCACTACCTCGAGCGGGAGGTGCGCACCTTCGCTCCCCGCGAGCCGGTGCCGGCGGGCGCAGCCGTGCTGCTGGTCGGCGATCTCGAGCGTCCACCGGTGCCCGGCGGCTGCGGAGAAGAGCTGACGCGCGCGACCAGCCGCGAGTGGATCTTCGCACTCCACCGCGAGCCAGCGACGCGGTCGACCGGCGGCCTGGAGCGCCACGCCAACGCCTTCTACTCCGATTCACCGCTCCATCGCGGACGGTGACCCGCGGCGAGGCGGCGGTCGGCGATCACCCGGTCGCCGCCGGCGTCCACAGCTCGAGGTCGGGGACGTCATCGAAGTCGCGCGGGTTGAGCGTCCACAACGCCGCGCCGTGCGTCCTGGCGCAGGCCGCGATCGCGAGGTTGATCTCGCGTCCGCGGGCACGACGGACCTCCCTGTAGAGATCCGCCGCCAGCGCCGCCTCCTCGGGACCGAAGGGGAGCGCCGACGAACCGGGGAAGAGGGCCTCCTGCGCCTCGAGCTCGGCGAGCTGCCGGGGCCCGCGAAGCCACTCGAACAGCACCAGCGAGGGGAGGAGGATCCGGTGCCCCCGCTCGATCGCCGTCCGCAGCGCCGGCGCGGAGCGGCGCGGACCGGTCAGCGCGTCGACCAACACCGTGGTGTCGAGTGCGATCAACGTCCGCCGGGGCTCGTCCGCCGTCCCCCGCCGCGGCGCGCCCTGCGGATCGCCTCGAGCTCGGCGTCCACCTCGTCGACAGGCCGTTCGGGGATCTTCGCCAGGTGCTCATCGAGCACCGCCAGCATCCGTCGGCGCTCGGCTTCAGAGAGGCGGTCGACGCGCGCCGCGTACTCGCGGACCGCTTCGCGCACCACCTCGCTCTTCGGCTTGGAGAGGCGCTCGGCGGTGCGGCTCAGCGCGCGGTCGGTCTCGCGGTCGAAGGTGAAGGTGACCCTGTGCTTCGCCATATCGTGTTCATACTGCCATA
>JBPEXA010000172.1:0-5856 GCA_052032135.1 Thermoanaerobaculia bacterium
CTCGAGGGGACGATGTGCAACGTGCCGCCGCAGGGTGGGCGCAAGCACCCGCACCAGGAGTTCCTGCAGATCGACACCACCAACATCCTCTTCGTCTGCGGCGGAGCGTTCGTCGGCCTCGAGGACACCATCGAGCGCCGCCTCAACGAGAAGACGCTCGGATTCGGCGCCGAGATCAAGGAGCGCAAGGGGCAGCGCAACTCGGAGATGCTCGGTCAGTGCAGCCCCGAGGACCTCATCAAGTTCGGCCTCATCCCCGAGTTCGTCGGCCGGCTGCCGGTGGTCGCCACCCTCGAGGAGCTCGACGTCGAGTCGCTGGTCCGCATCCTGCGCGAGCCGAAGAACAGCCTGGTGCGCCAGTACCAGACGATGTTCGAGCTCGAGGACGTCGAGCTGCGGTTCACCGACGGCGCGCTGCAGGCGGTCGCCGAGGAGGCGTCGAATCGCAACGTCGGCGCCCGCGGCCTGCGCATCATCCTCGAGGAGCTGATGCTCGACCTGATGTACGACATCCCCTCCCAGAAGGACGTCGGTGAGCTGGTGATCACCAAGGACATGGTCCACAACCGGACCCGGTCGGCGCCGCTCAAGCGCGCCGTCTGACGGCGGGGCGATCGCTATGGGCGTGCAGGAGTCGTTCATCGAGAAGAGCCGGGAGACGCTCCCGGTGGTGCCGCTGCGGGACATGGTCGTCTTCCCGCACATGATGGCCCCCTTCCTGGTCGGCCGCCGCAGCTCGGTGCTCGCCCTCGAGCAGGCGCTGGCGACGCCGGGCAAGCGCCTCTACCTGGTCACCCAGACCGATCCCAAGGTCGACGAGCCGCAGGCGGAGGACATGCACGAGCTCGGCGTCGTCGCCAAGGTGGTGCAGAACCTCCAGCTCCCCAACGGCAACGTCCGGGTGCTGGTCGAGGGGTTGAGCCGCGCTCAGGCGGTCGAGCTGCGCGACGAGGACGAGATGCTGGTCGCCGACGTCGACGTCCTCACCGTCGACTACCCGATGGACGAGCAGGTCGAGGAGTACATCGGCAAGGTGCTGGCGGTCTTCGAGCAGTACGCGAAGCTGTCGCACCATCTCGCCTTCGAGGGGCTGGTCTCCACCATCAAGACCGACGAGGTCGATCGCTTCGCCGATCAGCTGGCCGCCCACCTGATGGTGTCGACCATCGAGAAGCAGTCGTTGCTCGAGCTGGTCAATCCCTACGAGCGGCTGCGCCGCCTGCACGACCTGCTGGATGTGGAAGTCGAGAAGGTGAACATCGACAAGCGCATCAACGTGCAGGTCAAGAAGCAGATGGAGAAGGCGCAGAAGGAGTACTACCTCAACGAGAAGATCAAGGCGATCCACCAGGAGCTCGGCCGCAAGGACGACCGCACCGACGAGGTGGAGGAGCTGCGCGAGAAGATCGAGAAGGCGGGGCTGCCGGAGCCGGTGAAGGAGAAGGCGGAGCAGGAGCTCAAGCGGCTGGAGGCGATGCCGCCGGTCTCCGCCGAGGCGACCGTCTCCCGCAACTACATCGACTGGCTGGTCGGCGTTCCGTGGAAGAAGAAGAGCCGCGAGAACAAGGATCTCGCCAAGGCGCAGAAGATCCTCGACGAGGACCACTACGGGCTCGACGAGATCAAGGAGCGGATCCTCGAGTTCCTCGCCGTCCGCCAGCTCACCGAGCAGACGCAGAGCTCGATCCTCTGCTTCGTCGGCCCCCCGGGAGTCGGCAAATCGTCGCTCGCCAAGTCGATCGCCCGCGCCATGGGCCGCAAGTTCGTCCGCCTGTCGCTCGGCGGCGTCCGCGACGAGGCGGAGATCCGCGGCCATCGCCGCACCTACATCGGCGCCTTCCCCGGGCAGATCGTCCAGATGATGAAGAAGGCCGAGACGGTCAATCCGGTCTTCCTGCTGGACGAGATCGACAAGATGGCGATGGACTTCCGCGGCGACCCGTCGGCGGCGCTGCTCGAGGTGCTCGATCCGGAGCAGAACGACGCCTTCGTCGACCACTATCTCGACGTCGAGTACGACCTCTCGAAGGTGATGTTCATCGCCACCGCCAACGTCAGCCACACCATCCCGCCGCCGCTGCAGGACCGGATGGAGACGATCCAGCTGACCGGCTACACCCTCGGCGAGAAGCTGGCGATCGCCCAGCAGTTCCTGGTGCCGAAGCAGCTCGACAAGCACGGGCTCAAGAAGCGCTCGGTGACGTTCGAGGAGGACGCCCTCAAGGGGTTGATCGAGGGGTACACGCGGGAGGCGGGGGTGCGGGGCCTCGAGCGCGAGATCGCCAAGGTGTGCCGCAAGGTGGCGCGCCAGGTGGTCGAGGCGAAGAAGAAGTCGAAGAAGGTGGCGATCACCGCCGAGGATCTCACCGGCTATCTCGGCCAGATCAAGTACCGGCGCCGTCGCAAGGGGGAAGCGAGCGAGGTCGGCGTGGCGACCGGGCTGGCGTGGACCCAGGTCGGCGGCGAGCTGCTCGAGACCGAGGTCGGCATCATGAAGGGGAAGGGGAAGCTCAGCCTCACCGGCAAGCTCGGCGAGGTGATGCAGGAATCGGCCCGCGCGGCGGTCTCCTACCTGCGCAGCCGCTCCGACCTGCTCGGCATCGAGTCCGACTTCGCCGAGACCCACGACCTGCACGTCCACGTCCCCGAGGGGGCGATCCCGAAGGACGGGCCGTCGGCCGGCATCACGATGGCGACCGCCCTGGTGTCGGCGGCGACCAAGATCCCGGTGCGCAAGGACGTCGCGATGACCGGCGAGGTCACCCTGCGCGGCAAGGTGCTGCCGGTCGGCGGCCTCAAGCACAAGATCCTCGCCGCCTATCGCGCGGAGATGACCGACGTCGTCCTGCCGAAGGACAACGAGAAGGATCTGGAAGAGCTGCCGGAGGAGGCGCGCGAGGGGATGGAGTTCCACCTCGTCGAGTCGATGGACGAGGTGCTGCGGATCGCTCTCGACGGCGAGCTCGCCCTCGTCCCTCCGCAGGAGCGCGCCGGCAAGGACTCAGCGCCCGAGCCACCGCTGGGTACCGTCCAGTAGCGCTTTTCCGCTAGACTACCGGCTCTCGCCTCGGTAGCGATCCGTTCCCGGGGTCTTCCCACCTCAAGTTGCACCTGTCTGCCGGCCCGTCAGGGCCGGAACTCCCGGAGAAACGGAGCTTGCGAGTCGAGTCGGGAGCGTTCATTCGATCGGCGGTTCAGGAAGCGGACTTCGTCGGAGACGGTCGGCCTCAGATCGCCTTCGTCGGTCGCAGCAACGTCGGCAAGTCGAGTCTTCTCAATCGTCTGCTCGGTCGGCGGTCGCTGGCGAGAATCAGCTCCACACCGGGCCGCACCCGGGCCGTCAACTACTTCCTCGTCAACGACAACATCTACTTCGTCGACCTGCCAGGGTATGGGTACGCCAAAGTCGGCAAACAGACACGACGCGATTGGGCACGCTTGATGGAACGCTACTTCGAGACCGCTCCCGAGCGCTTGCTGGTCGTGCAGCTGGTCGACGCCAAGGTCGGAGCGACGCCGCTCGATCGCGAGGCGAGCGACTGGTTCACCGCCCTGGGCGTCGACCGGGTGGTCGTCGCCACCAAGATCGACAAGGTGCCGCGCAGCCGCCAGGTCGCGCAGCTGCGCGGGATCGCCGACGCCCTCGAGCTCGCCGACGCCGGCGACGTGGTCGCGGTCTCGTCGGTCCGTGGTACCGGCGTCGGCGACCTGTGGAAGACGATCGATACCTTCCTGCAAGCAGCCCCCACCGCCTGAACTGGACATTGGAGTCGTCATGAGCGAACCGAGCAAGAGCGTGGAAGACGTCGAGGCGATCGAGCCCGCAGAGGACGACGCCGCGACCGCGGCCGTCGACGAGGCCGCCGACGAGGCGCCGAAGAAGAAGCGGGGCGGTCGCTCGAAGGCCGCCGATGACGGCCGCGAGGGTCTCGACATCCGCGCGCTCAAGGAGATGAAGATCTCCGAGCTGATCGAGATCGCGCAGGGACTCGGGGTCGAGGGGGCATCGAGCCTCCGCAAGCAGGAGCTGATCTTCAAGGTGCTGCAGGCGCAGACCGAGAAGAGCGGTCTGATCTTCGCCGAGGGCGTGCTCGAGTGCCTGCCCGACGGCTTCGGCTTCCTGCGCGCGCCGGAGTACAACTACCTGCCGGGTCCCGACGACATCTACGTCTCGCCCTCCCAGATCCGCCGCTTCGATCTGCGCACCGGCGACACGGTGTCGGGGCAGGTGCGGCAGCCGAAGGATGGCGAGCGCTACTTCGCGCTGATCAAGGTCGAGGCGGTCAACTTCGAGCACCCCGAGGTCGCCCGCTCGAAGATCTTCTTCGACAACCTGACCCCGCTCTACCCGATGGAGCGGCTGGTGATGGAGAACGGCGACGATCTGTCGTCGCGCGTGCTCGACCTGGCGACGCCGATGGGCAAGGGACAGCGCGCGCTGATCGTCGCCGCGCCGCGCACCGGCAAGACGATGCTGCTGCAGTCGATCGCCCATTCGATCGCCGCCAACAACCCGGAAGCGGTGCTGATCGTGCTGCTGATCGACGAGCGGCCCGAGGAGGTGACCGACATGGAGCGCTCGGTGCAGGGCGAGGTCGTCTCCTCGACCTTCGACGAGCCGGCGACCCGTCACGTGCAGGTCGCCGACATGGTGATCGAGAAGGCGAAGCGCCTGGTCGAGCACAAGAAGGACGTCATCATCCTGCTCGACTCGATCACCCGCCTCGCGCGCGCCTACAACACCGTGCAGCCGCCGTCGGGCAAGGTGCTGTCGGGCGGCCTGGACGCCAACGCCCTGCACCGCCCGAAGCGGTTCTTCGGCGCCGCCCGCAACGTCGAGGAGGGGGGGTCGCTCACCATCATCGCCACCGCTCTGGTCGACACCGGCAGCCGGATGGACGACGTCATCTTCGAGGAGTTCAAGGGCACCGGCAACTGCGAGATCCACCTCGATCGCAAGCTGATGGACAAGCGGGTCTTCCCGGCGATCGACATCAACAAGTCGGGGACCCGCAAGGAGGAGCTGCTGATGCCCGCCGACGAGCTGCGCCGGGTGTGGGTGCTGCGCAAGGTCCTCAATCCGCTGTCGACCGTCGAGTCGATGGAGCTGTTGCTCGACAAGCTGAAGAAGACCGAGAGCAACCAGGAGTTCCTCGACGCGATGGGCAAGTAGCGCGGCCCGCGTCGCCGTGCCCGGTCGGAGCCGCCCGGCGAGGCTGCTGGCGCTCGGTGGCGTCGTCCTCGCGCTCGGCGCCTGCAGCGCCTCCTACTACGGGCAGGCGATCCGCGGCCAGCTCGAGCTGCTCGCCTCGCGCCGGCCGCTGGCGAAGGTGCGGCTCGACGACCCGGCGGGGCGGGAGCAGCTCGAGCTGGTCCAGGCGGCCCGCCGCTTCGCCAGCGACCGCCTCGAGCTGCCCGACAACCGCAGCTACCGCGACTACGTCGCCCTCGACCGGCCGTTCGTCGCCTGGAACGTGGTCGCCGCCCCGGAGCTGTCGGTCGAGCCGGTCACCTGGTGCTTCCCGGTGGCCGGCTGCGTCGCCTACCGCGGCTACTTCGCCCACCGGCGGGCCGAGCGCTTCGCCGAACGTCTCGAGCGCCGGGGGCTCGACGTCGCCCTCTACGGCGTGCGCGCGTACTCGACCCTCGGCTGGTTCGCCGATCCGGTGCTCTCCACCTTCCTCGACCTGCCGCCGGCGGAGCTCGCCGGCCTGGTCTTCCACGAGCTCTCCCATCAGGTGGTCTACGTCGGCGACGACACGGCGTTCAACGAATCGTTCGCCACCGCCGTCGAGCAGCTCGGGCTCGACGCCTGGGTCGAGGCGGGCGGCCTGACGCGCCGGGCCCTCGAGGCGC
>JBPEXA010000173.1:0-1921 GCA_052032135.1 Thermoanaerobaculia bacterium
ATGAGCGCGACCGCGGTCATGACGGTCACGATCGCCCCGGACCCGTCGGCGACCTCGCCCTCTCCCCCGCCGAAGCTCAGCGTCGAGAGCGTGACGATGCCGCCGCCGATCAGCGCGCCCGGGACGGAGCCGAGCCCCGCGATGACGGCGTAGGCGAGGATGGTGATGGAGCGGTCGAAGCCGAAGGCGGTGTTGCCCGCGACCTCCGCGAGCCCACCGAAGACCGCACCACCGAGACCCGCAACGAAGCCCGACAGCGCGAAGCCGCGGAGCTTCACACCGACGACGCTGAAACCCATGGCCGAGGTCGCGGCCTCGGAGGAGCGCAGGGCCGTGAACGCCGCGCCGGTGCGGCCGCGACGCAGGCTCGCGACACCCCAGGCGGCAGCGACGAACAGCGCGAAGGCGAGCAGCGCGTAGGGGCGCCAGTCCGTGACCTGGATGACGGAGGCGCCGCGCTCGACCTCGATGAAGCGGTCGGCCCAGTCCGGCCGCGGGAGGCTCCGTCGCTGGTCGGGCCCCACCAGGGGCGTGAAGCTCTGGAAGAAGTAGCGGTCGAACGCGAAGGCGAGCGACAGCGTCGCGATGGCGAGCTCGAGCCCCCGGAGCCGCAGCGCCGGGATGCCGACGATGGCGGCCGCGACCGCGGCGAGCAGCCCACCGATGAGCAGGGACGGGACGAACGGCACGCCCGCCTGGACCGCGATAGCCGCGCCGTAGCCACCGACGCCCATGAAGGCCGCCTGGCACAGCGAGATCTGACCGGCGACACCGCCGAGCAGCACGACCGAGAGCACGCCCATCGCCCACGCGAACGTGACCGCGAAGGAACGGCTGGCCGATCCGGGGTCGAGGACGAAGGCCTGCAGCAGCCCGAACGCGACGATGACGCCGACCGACGCCAGCGCCACGCGACCGCGCGGCATGGGGCGCAGGGAGACCGGCGCCAGGCCTCCGCCTCCGCTGTCACCGCGGCCGGTGCGCTTGCGCAGCAGCAGGGCGCCGAGGACGAAGAGCAGCGCGATCAGCTCGTTGGAGCCGGGGCCGAGGGTGAACAGGCGCTTGGCGACGGGCTGGACCATGCCGAGCGCGATGCCGCCGGCGAACGTCAGCGGCAGCGAGGTGAGCCGGCCGACGAGCGCGGCCGCTAGGGCCTGGATGGTGAAGATGACGAGGCTGACGGTGTCGAGCTTCGACAGCAGCGGCGTGACGAGCACACCGGACAGGCCGGCCATGCCGGCGCCGAGCGCCCACGAGACGATGGTCACGCGGTTGACGTCGATTCCGAGGAGGCTGGCGCCCTCGGGCGCATCGGACACGGCCCGCATCGCGACGCCGAAAGCTCGGGTGCGGAAGAAGATGCCGAGCGCGATCGCCACCGCGACGGCGACGAGGACGACGCCGACCTGGTCCCAGGCGAAGGCCACGAACAGCGCGTCGATCTGGAACGCGGGCGTGGCCGGGAAGAGCGAGACGAACTCGCGTCCCGCGGCCTCACCAGCCACCAGCTGCACGATGCCCTGGAGGCCCAGCAACCAGCCGAGGGTCACGACGGTGCGCTGCAGCGTCCCCTGGACCGGCCGGATCGTGAGCCGCTCCATGACGACGCCGATGGCGCTGCCGAGCAGGATCGCGAGCACGACCGCCAGGATCGTCGGCAGGCCCAGGTTGATCGCCAGGCCCGCGACCGCGAAGGCCGAGGCCATGCCGATGGCGCCCTGGGCGAAGTTGAAGACGCCCGAGGTCTTGTAGACGAGCACGATGCCCATCGCCTGCAGGGCGTACATCGCGCCGAGGGGGACACCTCCGAGCGCGAGCCCGATCGCCTGGGTGAGGCTCATCAGTACCTCGTCATGTCGTAGGAGGTGCACTCGTAGTCGCGCACCGTCTTCACGGTCCCGCCGCGGTTCTGGCCGAGCTG
>JBPEXA010000174.1:0-6515 GCA_052032135.1 Thermoanaerobaculia bacterium
TCGAAATCCGCCGCCGCGGCAGCGGCGGCACCCTGGTGGTGCACTTTCACGACGAAGAGGAGCTGATGCGGCTCTTCGACCATCTCACTCAGTAGCGCCCAGCGCGAGGACCCCGACCATGTTCAAAGACAGCCCCCGCGGCGACCTCAACGGCTTCATCGACGCCGGCAGCCACATTCACGGCGAGCTGCAGTTCGAGGACACCTTCCGGGTCGACGGCAAGATTACCGGCAAAGTGGTCTCCGATGGCGATCTGGTGGTCGGAAAGCAGGGTGAGGTGGACGCCGAGATCAAAGTCGGGCGCATTTTCGTCTCCGGAGTGGTCAAAGGGTCGATCGAGGCCACCGGCCGGGCGGAGCTGACCGCCGGCTGCCAGGTCTACGCCGACGTCACCGCGGCGGTGCTGGTGGTCGAGGAGGGCGCCCACTTCGAGGGTCACTGCCGAATGCAGCCGGCGACCACCAAAGTGCGGCGGCTGCCGGTCGGCGGCGACAGCAGCTAGCGACCGACCGGCACCGCGAGCTCCAACAGCTCGGGCCCGGGGAGCGGGTCGGCCTCCAGCGACAGCGTCTCGTAGCTGGGGACGAAGGTCAGCGGCCGGCGGGCGAGAAAGCCGCGCTCGAACACCGAGGTCAGCACCCGGCCGTCGAGGTCGCGGGCGATCGGCAGCCCGAGGGCGTGGAGGATGGTCGGCAGCACGTCGACCGCCTGGGCGTCGGCCAGCCGCACGCCGTTGGCGATCCCCGGGCCGTCGATCAGCAGCAGGCCGTCGGGCGCCCCGGCGCGGGTCCCGGCCAGCGCCGCGTCGCCGGCGAGCCGGGTGAGGCGCCGCCAGCCGGTCGGCGGCTGATAGCCGTAGGGCGAGACGATCACCAGCAGCCGGTCGCCGTCGCCGCCGGCGAGCGCGGCGAGAAAGCGGTCGAGGTGGTGGTAGTAGCCGGCGAGGCGACGCGCGCCCAGCTGGTGGGAAGGGTCCTGGGCGCCTTCGAACTGCACGCGGGCGAAGGCGCCGAAGTAGTCGGCCGATGCCCGCGCCAGGCCGTCGAGGCGCAGGAACATGGCGTCGACCTCGGGTCGTTGCTCGAGCAGGAAGCGGATCAGCGACTCCCGCCACAGATCGTCGGCCAGCGCCCGCACCAGCGGGAAGGGGGGCGTCTCGCCGAGCACCGCCGTCTGGTCGCGGGGGATGTCGGCGGGCGGCACCCGGAACAGCAGGCCGCGGCGGGCCAGCTCCGAGGGACGGGCGTCGGCCATCGTCGGATCGCCGTCGAAGTAACGCGCCGAGAAGGCGTAGGAGAGGGTGCCGCGCGCCGGGTAGGCGGCGGGCCAGCCGACGACGCCGGCGTCGATGTCGAGCCGACTCAGGATCTCCCACAGCGTCAGGTGGCGGCGGTGATCGGCGTCGATCGGCCGCCACCGCGAGCCGTAGAACCCCCACCAGCGGTAGCCGGCCGGCACCAGCCGCAGCTCGCCGTCGGCGCCGGCGAGCGGCGCCGCGGGATAGACCCGGTCGCTGACCACCCGATGCCGATAAGGGTGGTGGCCGGTCGCCAGCGTGGTCCAGAGTGGGCCGTCGAAGGCGGCGGGAAACGACTCGATGCGCGCCGCCACGCCGCGCTCGAGCAGCTGCTCGAAGAACGGCAGCTGGCCCTGTTCGACCAGCGGCAGGACGGCGTCGAGGGTGGCGCCGTCGAGGCCGATCACCCACAGCTCAGGACGGCTGCTGTAGGCGGTGATCGAGTCGAGCGGCGCCGGTGGCGGCGGCGGGTCGAAGGCGGCGCGGCGCTCGATCATCACCACCAGCAGCGCGATGCCGAGCACCGTCAGCAGCAGCCGGCTGCGGATGCCGTAGGGACGCCGCTCGAGGGTGTGCAGCAGCGCGGTGACGAAGGCGACGAGCGCCAGCAGCGACAGGGTGACCGCCGCCTTGACCAGCCGCACGTTGATGCCGGGCGGCAGGTAGTAGGCGTAGCGATAGGCGTGCGCCCAGGTCGACAGCGTCGCTACCGTCAGCACCACGGTCAGCGACCACGGGAGCAGCTGGGCTGCACGGCGGAGACCGGCGAGCAACCAGGTGACCAGCATCGAGACGGCGCCGAACAGGCTGCCGTAGAAGGCGACGCCGCGCGCCAGCGCCAGCGGCGTCGGATCGAGCTCCGGGTTGATGAAGAACAGCAGCCCGGTGACGTAGGCGCCCAGCAGCACCCCGGGGATGGCGGCGAGCAGTGAGCTGATAACGTGCCGGGGCGGCGAACCCACCGAGTCGATTGGTGTGTCGTTGGTCATTCCGCCGCCGGACCTGCAGTCAGTGTAACCAATTGACCTACCCGCTGATCCGTCCGCTGCTGTTCGGCCTGGAGCCGGAACGGGCGCACGACATGGCGATCTCCGGGCTGGCGCGGGCACAGCGCAGCGCCGCTCTCCGGCGGCGCCTCGCCCGCCGCTTCGCGCGCCACGATGCGCGCCTCGGCCAACGGCTGCTCGGGTTCGACCTCGCGGCGCCGGTGGCGGTCGCCGCAGGCTTCGACAAGGACGCCCGACTGGTGCCGATGCTCGCCGCGCTGGGCTTCGGAGCGGTCGAGGTTGGGACGGTGACGCCGCTCGCCCAGCCGGGCAATCCGCCGCCGCGGCTGTGGCGCCATCCGCGGCACCGCAGCCTGCAGAACTGCCTCGGCTTCAACAGCGGCGGTGCCGAGGTGGTGGCCGCCCATCTCACCGCTCTCGGCGAGCGTCCGGTGCCGGTGGGCGTCAACCTGGGCAAGAACCGGGCGACGCCGCTCGCCGACGCCGCCGACGACTACCTTTCGCTGGTCGATCGCTTCGCCGAGCTCGCCGACTACTTCGTCCTCAACCTGTCGTCGCCCAACACCCGCGGCCTGCGCGACCTCCAGGTGCCCGACTTCGTCGGCCGGGTGGTCACCGCCGCCCGCCGGCGCACCGCGGTGCCGGTGCTGGTCAAGATCGCCCCCGACCTCGACGATCGGGTGGCGGTCGAGCTGGCGCGGGCGGCGATGGCGGCGGGAGCGCGGGGGGTGATCGCCACCAACACCACCACCGACTACCGGTTGATCCCGGGCGCCCGCGAGGTCGGCGGTCTCAGCGGCGAGGTGCTGCGGGAGCGCAGCTTCGAGCTGCTGCAGGAGCTGGCGGCGGCGCTCGACGGCGGCGCCGTGCTGGTCAGCGTCGGCGGCGTCGACTCGGCGGCGGAAGCGTACCGCCGGCTGCGCGCCGGCGCCGCGATGGTGCAGCTCTACACCGCGATGGTCTACCGCGGGCCGGGAATCGCGGCGATCATCCACCGCGGCCTGCTGCGGCGGCTCGAGCGCGACGGCTTCGACCGCCTCGAGCAGGTGATAGGAATCGACCGATGAACGAGCAGCCCGCAGGCCGCATCGCGCCGCTGGCGGTGGCGATCGACACCTCCGACCGGCAGCAGTTCGAGCGCTGGTGCGCCCTCTTCGGGCCGCGCGCCGGGGTGCTCAAGGTCGGCCTCGAGGCGTACGTGCGCTGGGGGCCGGAGGCGGTGGCGATCGCCCGCCGGCACGGCGCCGCGGTGTTCGCCGATCTCAAGCTCCACGACATCCCCAACACCGTCGCTGGCGCGGTCGCCGCCGCCGCCCGGCTCGGCGTCGATTACCTCACCGTCCACGCCGCCGGTGGCCCGCGCATGCTGGAGGCGGCGGTGGCGGCGGCCGGAGAGCGGGTGCGGCTGCTCGCCGTCACCCTGCTGACCTCGCTCGATGCCGCGGCGCTCGCTGCGCTCGACCTCGGCGGCGACGGCGCCCGGCGGGCGCGCGGTTGGGCGGCGCTGGCGGCCGCCGCCGGCTGTCACGGCGCGGTCTGCTCGGCCCACGAGGTGGCGACCCTGCGCGCCGAGCTGCCACCCCCCTTCCTGCTGGTGACGCCGGGGATGCGGCTGGCGGAGATCGCCGGCGACGATCAGGCGCGCACCGCGACACCGGCGGCCGCCCTCGAGGCGGGCGCCGACCTGCTGGTGGTCGGACGGCCGCTGACCGCCGCCGCCGACCCCGAGGCGGCGCTCGACGCCTGGGAGGCGGCGATCGCCGCCGTCAGACGATGAACACCGGGCGGTCGACCTTGTGCTCGAACGTCCAGTTGTAGGTGTAGAACACCAGGTCGACGGGCACCGTGTAGGTGCAGTTCATCCGGATGCGGCCGCCGCTCAGCCGCACCGTGAGGTCCTTCGACGTCACCGGCAGGCCGAGCTGGTCGGCCTTGTCGAGGATCGCTTTCTTGATCCGGTCGGCGTTGGCGCGGCGGCCGACGAACTTCGCCTGCTCGACCATGAAGTCCTCGAGCTCGGCGCTCGCCACCTTGACCGGCAGCATCTTGACCGCAACCAGCAGCACGATGCCGAGCAGGGCCGCCCACACCACGCAGCCGACGATCCCTTCACCGGCCTGTCTGCGCATCAACCTCATCATCAGATCCCCTTCCGAAATCGCGGTCCAGGCGCGATCCTAGCGCACCGGTAGCAGCGTCCTCTCCCAGCGGGTGTCGCTGATGAAGCCGGTCGCCACCCGCGCCAGCTGCCGGAACTTCTCCTCGTAGCCGCGCCACTCGGTCGGCTGCGGCTCGCTGGCGAACGACCAGTAGACGAGGAGCGCCTGCCCCTTGACGAAGGTCTCCGGCACCGTCCCCCAGAACCGCGAATCGTTGGAGTTGTCGCGGTTGTCGCCGAGGAAGAAGTACTCCCCCTCCGGCACCGTGTAGGGGCCGAAGTTGTCGCGCAGGCGAAAGGCGTCGTCGAGGAACAGCGACTGCCGGCGGGTGTAGATCCGCTGGTCGGCGTGGTGCACGTAGCCCTTCTCGTCGAGCGGCCTGCCGTTGACCACCAGCCGCTTGTCGACCAGCTCGATGCGGTCGCCGGGCAGCGCCACGCAGCGCTTGATGAAGTCGCGCTGCGGGTCCTCGGGGAACTTGAACACCACCACGTCGCCGCGCTCGAGGCCGCGGATCGGCAGCAACCGTCGCTCGAGATCGAAGCGGGTCGGCGCGTAGGCGAACTTGTTGACCAGGATGTGGTCGCCGATCAACAGGTTCTGCTCCATCGAGCCGCTGGGGATCTTGAACGCCTGCACCACGTAGGTGCGGGCGAAGAGCGCGAACAGCATCGCGATCAGCAGGGCCTCGTAGTTGTCTCGCAGCTGGCTGCGGCGCCGCATGGCTCGGGCCTCAGCGGACCAGCATGAAGGTGCGGTCCCAGCGGGTGCGGGTGACGAAGCCGACGAGAGTCTTGCCGAACAGCTTCAGGCGGTGCCCCCACCCCCGCCATACGCCGTCGGAGGTCTCGCCGCCGTAGGACCAGTAGGTGAGAAACGCCCGACCCTTGACGTACTTGCGGGGTACCGGCCCCCAGAACCGCGAGTCCTTGGAGTTGTCGCGATTGTCACCCATGCAGAAGTAGTGGTCGGGGGGCACCTCGAAGGGGCCGAAGGTGTCGCGTCCGGAAAACACCCGCGGATCGCTGTGGCGGGTGTAGGCGGCGTCGTCGACCCACTCGCCGTTGACGTAGAGATCCTTCTGATCGATCTCGATGACGTCGCCCGGCAGCCCGATGCAGCGCTTCACCATGTCGAGCGTCGGATCCTCCGGTGAGCGGAAGATGACGACGTCGCCGCGGCGGACGTCGCGAGCGGGCACCAGCGGCAGGTCGGTGCTCTCCCAGCCGTAGATGAAGCGGTTGACGAACAGGTGGTCGCCGATCAGCAGCGTCGTCTCCATCGACGCGCTGGGGATGTAGAAGGTCTTGATCAGGAAGGTGTTGGTGAAGCCGAGAAAGGCCCCGGCGATGAGCAGGGCCTCGAGGTACTCGCGCAGGGTGGAGTGCTTGCGGCCGCTCATGGACCGCCTAATCTAGCAGTCGCTGCGCCCGACGGTCGGTGGCGGAGGCGCGCCGGGTGCGCGATGTCCAGTCATCTTGCGCCCGTCCAGATCGCTGGACAGCGATCGCCGCGCAGCGACCAGCGAACGGCCGGCAGCGTGCTGTCGGGACGGCGGGCGGAGTTGCGCACGGTCGCTGGACGATCCCGCCTCCCTTCGGGCGCGGACCGAAACCTGGAAGTTGTTCTTATTCAGGGAGTTACCCGTTCGTCGTCGGGTTGGCAGCGGGCTTGTACTCCGGTGGTGCGCAACCCACCGTTCACCGGAGAAAGGAGGCCGCGGAGCAGCGAAAACGACGACGTCCAATCGACAGGCATGACGGGCCGGCCGGATGCCCAGCCGCCGCTGCGCGGCAGAAACCGGCCTTCATCGAAATCTTCCACCAGCCAGAGGAGTCATCTCATGCATCGCATCTATCGCACCGCCACCCTCACCGCCCTGCTGCTGCTCGCCGCCGTGCTGCCGGCGATCGCCGCCGACGGCGTCGTCAACGTCAACACCGCCGGGCTCGACGAGCTGATGCTGCTGCCGCGGGTCGGCGCCACCGTCGCCCAGCGGATCGTCGATTTCCGGGAGCAGAACGGCAGCTTCAAGGCCGCCGAAGACCTGCT
>JBPEXA010000175.1:0-1575 GCA_052032135.1 Thermoanaerobaculia bacterium
GAACTCGGCCCGCAGGCCACCGCCGTCATGCGCGCCGCGCTCGGCCGGGCCGGTCTCCGCGCACGTGCCGACCACCCGGTGGTGTTGAAGCGCCCCGGCCACGAGCCGCTCCTCCTGTCGCAGCACGAGCTCCCGCCCCTGGTCGAGCTCGACAGCTACCGCCGCCGCAGCGCCTGAACCCCACCCTCGGCGGTGACGGTCAGCGGTCGGCGCTCGTCGTCGCCGGCTCGTCCGATCCGGCGTCGTCGCCCGGACCGTCGGCTGCGCCCAGACCGCCGTGCTCACCGAGGTCGCCCTCGACGTAGTGCTCGATCGGGGCGAGGATCGCCGGGTCCTCGAGCGGCGGCGTGTCGTCGTCGGCCGCGAGCACGTCGTCGACCGGCACCTCGAGCACGTACACCGCCCACAGGTGACCGACGACGACCTTGATCGTCGCCGTCAACGGGACGGCGAGCAGGAGCCCGAAGAAGCCACCGAGCGTGCCGCCGGCGAGCAGTGCCAGCATCACCACCGCCGGGTGCAGGCTGGTGGTGCGCTGCATGACGAGCGGCGAGATGAAGTGGTTGTCGATCTGCTGGGCGATGGTCATGATCGCCACGACCCACAGCGCGGTGCCGAAGTCCTCGGTCGTGATCGCGATCGCCACGCCCGGGATGGCACCGACCCACGGCCCGATGAGCGGGATCATGTTGAACAGCCCGGCGATCATCCCGACGATGATCCAGAACTGCAGGCCGAGGATCCCGAGACCCAGGCTCACCATGGCCCCGACGATCATGGCGACCGCCAGCTGACCTCGGAAGTAGCCACCGATCGTGTGGTTGAGGCGGTGAGCCACGTGGAAGACCTGCGGCCGCGCTCGCTCAGGCACCAGGCGGCGCATGATCATCCCGATGTGGGGGAGGTCGACCAGCAGGTAGAAGGCGATGATCGGGGCGAGGATGAAGATGAGCCCGACCTCGAAGATGCGGGTCCCGATCTCGCGCACGGTGTCGAGTTGCTCGGTGAACCCGCCCTCCTGTTCGAGTTGCGGACGGATGGCGCCGGCAGCGTCGCCGAGCCGGGTCGCGACGCCACCGCGGTCGTTCTCGTTGAGCGCGTCCTCGGCCTCGGCGATCGCCTCGTCGAAGGCCTCGACCTCCTGGGGCGTCGAGCCACCGAGCTGGTCGCGGATCTCGTCGACGGTCGGGATCTCGACGAACCAGTTGTCCTCCTTGGACCGATCGGCCAACGAGTCCCAACGCTCCTCGAGGTCGTCTCGGATGCTGGGCCACTCGTCGGCGAGCTCCTCGCCCTGGGTCTGCACCAGCGGGGCGATCAGGAAGCCGGCGAGAACGAGGATCCCGACGAAGCCGAGGTAGCTGAGCGCGGTGCCGCCGGCCCGGGGTACCCCGCGGTTGGCCAGGGCGGTGACGATCGGGTTGAGGATGAACACGATCGCGCCGGCGAGCACGAGCGGCGGGAACACCACCCGGAACTGCCAGCCGATCCAGAACACGACCGCCAGCGCGGCGGCGACGCCGAGCAGTGCCCAGGCCGCCTTCCCCGCCACCGCGAACCGATCGACCATCACCC
>JBPEXA010000176.1:0-5159 GCA_052032135.1 Thermoanaerobaculia bacterium
CGGCCGGCGCCGCCGGGCCGGCGGACGATCGCCCTCCGCTGCCGCCTCGCGAGGGAGCGGCCCTACGGCAGCTCGTCCTCGTCGAAACCGAAGTAATGACCGATCTCGTGGAGGACGGTGGCGCGGATCTCGCCGAGGAGCTCGCGGCGATCGCCGCACGCCTCGAGCAACGGCAGTCGGTAGATGACGATGCGGTCGGGGAGGCCGTCCCACACCGCGCCCCGTTCGGTGATCGGCGTCCCCTGGTAGAGGCCGAACAGCAGATCGTCCCGCGGATCGAGACCGACGCTGAGCAGATCGTCCTCGCTCGGCTCGTCCTCCACCGTGATCACGACGTTCTCGATCGCGTCGCGAAGGTGGTCGGGGATCGACGCGATCGCCTCCTCGACGGCGGCCTCGAAGGCGTCCATCCCCATGCGCAGCATGGTGCGACTCTCTCACGCCCGGGCGGCGGCGGCGATCACCCCTCGAGCAGGAGGGCGAGCAGGTCGGCGCCGGTGACGACCGGCTCCACCACGCCGTCGAGCACGCCGGTGCGCCGGGTGACGACCCGGGAGTTGACGCGCAGCTCGAGAGTGCCGCCGTCGGCGTGGCGGTACCAGGCGCCGCCGAGGCTCAGGTCGCCGTCCGGCGCCAGCGGCGGCGTGGCGAGCAGATGCCCCCGCTTCTCCCCCTGCTGCCAGAGGCGCAGCTCGCCGAACTTGGCGCCGTTGCGATCGGCGCGCAGCGACAGCTCGACGACGAGGTCCTCGTCCGGCAGGCGGGTGCGCCAGATCTTGAGATTCCCGCGCGCCGGCAGCGCGAGCAGCTCGGCGCTCACCGAGAAGGCGACGTTGAAGCGATCCTGTCGTCGAACCATGGTCACGACCTCCGCTGTCCGTCCACCAGTGTCGGGCACTCGCCGGCCGCTGTCGATAGGGCAAAACCCCCATGGATCCCGCAGAACCTCCCCGGCGGGCGGCCGCGCCGATTGACAGGCCGGAGGCGCCGGAATAGCCTTGCGCGCCGGATCGCCGAGGGCAGGAGGACGTCGCTTTGCGCATCCATCTCGACAAGATCGACGACGAGCCGTTCCGGTGGGAGCGCGCCGAGCCGGTCCCCGAGGCGATCCTGGAGCATCCCGAGCTGCTCGGCATCTCCGACCTGCGATGGTCGGGGGCGGTCGAGAGGGCCCATCCGGGCTGGCGGCTCCGAGCGGAGCTCGACTATGACCAGACCCTGGCCTGCAACCGCTGCCTCCAGCCCCGGAAGGAGCACGTCAACGACGACATCGAGGTCTACCTGGTCGTCGATCCGGTCCGCCCCTTCGGTGGCGAGGTGGAGCTCGAGAGCGCCGATCTGGGCGTCATCGAGCTCGACGACGAAGTCTTCGACACCGAACCGCTGCTGCTCGACCAACTCACCCTCAACATTCCGATGAGCACTCTCTGCAGCGACGACTGCGCGGGCCTGTGCCCTCACTGCGGCGCCGACCGCAACGCCGAGCCCGACTGTTGCGAAGGCGGCGAGATCGACCCTCGCTGGCGAGTGCTCGAAGACCTTCGCGGCAACTGAACGAGGGGCTCGGCTCCGCGCTCCGAGCCGCCCTAGGCACCCTCCAGGCCCCTTCCCGAGGACTCCCACATGGCCAATCCCAAGCGACGACATTCCAAGGCGCGACGTGATCGACGACGTGCCCACGACGCCCTCGACCGCCCGGCGGCGTCGACCTGCTCCAACTGCGGCGAAGTGAAGATGCCCCATCGCGCGTGCCCCTCTTGCGGCCACTACCGTGGTCGCGAGGTGGTCGAAGCCGACGACAGCATCTGAGCGTCCGGCGGACGACGGGGAGAGGGGACCTCCCGTGCTGATCGCCGTCGATGCGATGGGTGGCGACCACGCGCCGCGAGCGGTGGTCGAGGGCGCCCTCGCCGCGGCCCGCCACGACGGCGCTCGCCTGGCGCTGGTCGGCGACCCGGACCGCCTCGCCGACGAGCTCGACGCGCTCGACGGCGGCGGCAGCGGCATCGAGATCGTGCCGGCGGCGGAAACGGTGTCGATGACCGACAGCCCGTTCGCCCCGCTGCGCGGCAAGCGGCGGAGCTCGATCCGGGTGTGCGGCGACCTCGTCGCCGACGGCCGCGCGGCCGGCTTCGTCACCGCAGGCAACACCGGCGCCGCGATGATCGTCGCCAAGATGGTGGTCGGCACCGTGCGCGGCGTCGACCGACCGGCGCTGGCGGCGGTCTTCCCCAACGCCTCCGGTCGCACCGTGGTGCTCGACGTCGGCGCCAATGTCGATTCGCGCCCCGAGCAGCTGCGCGAGTTCGCGGTGATGGGGGAGTCGTACGCCCACGAGGTGCTCGGCATCGCCGCCCCTCGTGTCGGCCTGCTGTCGATCGGCAGCGAGGAAGGGAAGGGGGACGACCTCACCCGCCAGGTCTTCGACGTGCTGCAGACGACCGGTCTCAACTTCGTCGGCAACGTCGAGGGGAGCGACGTCTTCGCCGGCACCGTCGACGTGATCGTCTGCGACGGCTTCGTCGGCAACGCGATCCTCAAGAGCGCCGAATCGCTGGTCGAGTTCATCGTCGGCGCCCTGCGCGAGGAGTTCGGCGGCAGCCTCCGCACGCGCCTCGGATTCGGGCTGTCGAAGCCCGCCTTCCGCAGCTTCCAGCGACGGACCGACTACGCCGAGTACGGAGCGGCGCCGCTGCTGGGGGTGCGCGGCGGGTGCTTCATCGCCCACGGCCGATCGAGCCCGCGAGCGATCCGCAGCTCGGTGCGACGCGCCGTCGAGTTTTGTGCCGCCGACGTCGCGGGTAAGATCCGCGACAAGCTCGCCGAGCTGCACGCCCAGGAGGACCGCCTCCTCCAGTCGACCGACACGCCGGGAGAGTCCGTGACATGAGAGCTCGAATTGCAGGCACCGGAAGGAGCGTCCCCGAGGGCGTGCTGACCAACGCCGATCTCGAGAAGATGGTCGACACCACGGACGAGTGGATCGTCACCCGCACCGGGATCAAGGAGCGCAGGATGGCGAAGGAGGGGGAGGCGCTGTCCGATTTCGCGGTGCCGGCGTCGGAGGCGGCGCTCGAGATGGCCGGCGTCGACGGCGCCGAGGTCGATCTGGTGATCTGCGCCACCATCTCCTCCGACCGTCTCTTCCCGGCGACCGCCTGCATCATCCAGGACCGCATCGGGGCGACCGACGCTCCCGCCTTCGATCTCTCCGCCGCCTGCACCGGCTTCCTCTACGGCGTCAACATCGCCACTCAGTTCATCGAGTCGGGGCGGGCGCGCAACGCGCTGGTCGTCGGCGGCGAGATGCTGACCCAGATCGTCGACTGGAGCGACCGCTCGACCTGCGTGCTGTTCGGCGACGGCGCCGGGGCGGTGCTGATGCAGGCGAGCGAAGACGAGGAGCGCGGCGTGCTCGGGTTCGCCATGCACGCCGACGGTTCGCTGGCCGACCTGATCGAGCGTCCGGGGGCCGGCAGCCGGCACCCGGTCTCCCACGCGATGATCGACCAGAACCTGCACACCATCCGGATGAAGGGCAACGAGACGTTCAAGAAGGCCGTCCGACGGCTCGCCGAGGTCAGCGAGGAGGCGCTGCGGGAATGCGGCCTGACCCCCGCCGACGTCGACTGGTTCATCCCTCACCAGGCGAACAAGCGGATCATCGACGCCGTCGGCCAGCGGCTGTCGGTGCCCGACGACGCGACCTACGTCAATGTCGAGCGGTACGGCAACACCTCGGCGGCGTCGGTGCCGATCGCGCTCGACGAGCTGGTGCGCGACGGCCGCATCGAGGCCGGTGACACCGTGCTGATGACCGCGTTCGGCTCCGGCCTCACCTGGGGGTCGGCGGTGGTCCGCTGGTAGGCGACGTCGATGCCGAGGATCGCATGGGTGTTCCCGGGGCAGGGCTCGCAGGCGGTGGGGATGGGTGCCGACTGGCTGCCGGTCTCCGACGCCGCTCGCGACACCTTCGAGGCGGCGAACGAGGCTCTCGGATTCGACCTGCGGCGGCTGTGCCTGGAAGGGCCTGAGGCGGAGCTCCAGCTCACCGCCAACACCCAGCCGGCGATCCTCACCGCCTCGATCGCCGTGCAGCGGTCGCTCACCGGTCGCGGGCTCGATCCGGTGGCGATGGCCGGCCACAGCCTCGGCGAGTACAGCGCGCTGGTCGCGGCGGGGGTGCTCGATTTCGACGATGCGGTCCGCCTGGTGCGCCGTCGCGGTGAGCTGATGCAGGCGGCGGTGCCGGTCGGGGTCGGCGCGATGGCCGCCATCCTCGGCCTCACCGCGGAAGCGGTCGCCGAACTGGCCGCCGCAGCGAGCACCGATGACGAGCTCTGCACGGTCGCCAACCTCAACTCGCCGGTGCAGACGGTGATCGCCGGCCATGCGCCGGCGGTGCACCGAGCGGTCGAGGCGGCCAAGGAGGCGGGGGCGAAGCGCGCCATCCCGCTCGCCGTTTCCGCCCCCTTCCACTCGCCGCTGATGGCGCCCGCGCGCGAAGGCCTCACCCCCGATCTCGAAACCTGCGAGTTCCGCGACCCGGCGGTTCCGGTGGTGACCAACATCGACGCCCGGGCGATCGCCGACGGCGCTGCGGCGCGCGACGCGCTCGCCCGTCAGATCGACGGCCCGGTGCGGTGGGTGGAGGTGATCGAGCACATGGTCGGCGAGCTGGAGGTCGAGGCGTTCGTCGAGCTCGGCCCGGGGGCGGTGCTGACCGGCCTCATCAAGCGGATCGCGCGAGGGGTGCCGGTCGTCAACATCTCCGAGCCCGAGGACGTCGAGAAGCTCGCGGAGCTGGAGCAGCCGTGACCGATCCCTTCCGGATCGACGGCAAGGTCGCGCTGGTCACCGGCGCGTCGCGCGGCATCGGCGAGGCGATCGCTCGGCGGTTCGCCGCCGCCGGGGCGGCGGTGGTGCTCGCCGCCCGCAGCGGCGACCGACTGGGGGAGATCGCGGCGGCGATCGAGGCGGAGGGGGGGACCGCCTGGCCGCTGGAGCTCGACATCGCCGATCGCGACGCCCTGCCGGAACGCCTCGCCACCCTTCCCGACGAGGCGTCGACCATCGACATCCTGGTCAACAACGCCGGCATCACCCGCGACAACCTGCTGGCCCGCATGAAGCCCGAGGAGTGGGACGCGGTGCTCGCC
>JBPEXA010000177.1:0-4809 GCA_052032135.1 Thermoanaerobaculia bacterium
AGCACCCCGATCCCTCCCGCGGCGGAGACCGCCGCCACCAGCTCCGGGTTGCTGCACGGGTACATCGGTCCCCCGATCAGCGGCAGCTCGATGCCGAGCTGGCGGGTGAAGCTCGCCGCCGCGGCCGATCTCACGCCGCCGACCTCGGGGCGAGCCGCCATTGGGCCGTCAGCCGCGCGACCACGTCGCCGGCGCCGTCGCGGATCACCGCCTCCACGGGGAAGTCGGTCGGCTCGCTCACCTCGGGCAGCTCCACGCGGGTCTCGGCGACCAACCGACCACGCGCCTTCTTCAGGTAGTCGATCGACAGGCCGGTGACGATGCCGCGCACCGAGCCACCGAGCCCGGCGAGCATCGCCGAACCGCTGGTCAGCTCACCGAGGTTCACCAGCGCCACGGCGTGTACGGAGTCGAGATGGTTGCGCACGCGGCGGCGATCGCCGAGCACCACCCTGGCGTAGCCCGGTCGCAGCTCCTCGAAGACGGCTCCGATCGTCCCGCTGTAGGGGGCGAAGCGCCCCATCATCCAACTGAAGAGGCGGCGCCCTCCCGGGATCCGCGCCAGCCGTGTCCACATCCCGGCGATCCTGGCGCCGGGCGCCTCCATCTTCTTGGCCATCTCGTGCTCCTCGACGTCGTTGCCGCGCTGCGGCGGCATTGTACGCCGTCGGTCCCCAGCGCTCGAACCCTGCACTACAATCGAGCGCGGCTCGGGCCGAGGGGGAACAGTTGGCGGCGAAATCTCGATTCACGGCGCGTCTCACCGGCGATCACCATCGTCTCGCCGAGCTGGCCGAGGCCGACGGTGATCTCAGCAAGGCCGCCGATCACTGGGGGCGGGCGAAGCAGTTCACTCGCGCGCTCGAGCTCGCCGCCAAGGTCGGCAGCTCGCAACGGGCGATCCGCTTCGGCTTTCAGGCGGCGCTCGGCGACGACGCCAAGATCCCCGAAGGGGCGACGGCTCGGCAGGCGGGGGACCTGCTGCGCGCCTCGGGGAAGCTCAACGAGGCGCTGATCCTCTACGAGCTCGGCTCGTCGTACGGACCGGCCGCCGACGTCGCCGCCAAGCTCAAGAAGCCGCTGCGCGCCGCCGAGCTGTTCGAGAAGGCGGGGGACTGGGCGAAGGCGTCGATCTACTACGAGAACGAGAATCGACTCGCCGACGCCGTGCGCATGCTGGGGCTGAGGTCGCGGCAGCTGCAGAAGGCGATCGACGAGCGACGCCAGCCCGGTGCGGAGGAGGAGAAGCGGGAGGTCGACGATCGCCGGGCGGCGATCCTCGCGCGGCTGGGGCGCGGCAGCGAGGCGACCCGGGTGATCGAGGGGCAGGCCCCGACGCCGCAGTCGGCGAGCCTGCTGGAGCAGAACGGCCGCTGGCAGGAGGCGTTCGAAGCGTACCTCGACATGAACGACCACGACTCGGCGGCGGCGATGGCGGAGCGGATCAGCGGCCTTTCCGCCCGCCAGCGCGCCGACCTGCTGGTGCGTTGCGGACGGCAGGAGAAGGCCGCCCGCCTGCTGATCGACGCCGGCCTGACGGAGGACGGCCTGCAGCTGCTGGAGGACGGCCAGCGATGGGCGGAGGCGGCCCTCGTCCGCGAGCAGATCCGCGACTATCTCGGCGCCGGCGCCTGCCATCGACGGGCCGGTGACCACGAGGCGGCGGCCCGTTGCTTCCGCAAGGCCGGGGAGCCCGCCCTGGCGGCAGAGGCGTACACCCGACTCGGCCGGCACAGCGATGCGGTCACCTACCACCTCCAGGCGGGGCAGGTGAGGGAGGCGGCGGCCGCCTTCGAGCGCAACCATCAGTACACCGAAGCCGCCGATTACTTCATCAAGGTCGGCGATCGCCAGCGGGCGATCGCCGCCCTGGAGAACATGCCCCACGGCGCCGACGACTGGCCGGCCGCCAACCTCCGGCTGGTCACCATGCTGCTCGACGAAGGAGAGGCGGCGAAGGCGCTCGAACGGGTGCGCGAGATCTCGGACAACCCGCACGAGGTCGGTGAGGCGGCTCTCGAGCGCATCTACTGGGAAGGGCGATGCCTGGAGGAGCTCGGCCGCGGCGCCGACGCCGCCGACTTCTACCGCCGGCTGCAGGAGCTCGCCCCCGACCATCGCGACGTCGCCCGCCGTCTCGCCGAGCCCGCCCCGCCGCCGCCGGTCGCCACCCTCGAGCAGGGTGGGATGCTCGCCGGCCGCTACCGGATCGACGGCGAGATCGGGCGCGGCGGAATGGGGAGGGTCTACCGCGCCGTCGACGAGGAGCTCGACGAGGCGATCGCGCTCAAGGTGCTGCTGCGCAGCGACGACGACGCCAACGGCGAATCGAGGCTGATCCGAGAAGTCCAGATCTGCCGGCGGATCACCCACCCCAACATCGTGCGGATCTTCGACATCGGCCGGTTCGATCGCGGGCTGTTCGTCACCATGGAGCTGCTCGAGGGCCGCGACCTCGGCGCCATCATCGAGGACGACGGCCCGCTCGACCTCGCGCGCTGCCGCGACATCCTCACCGACGTGCTCGCCGGCCTCAAGGAGGCCCACGCGCAGAGCGTCGTGCATCGCGACCTCAAGCCCCAGAACCTGTTCCAGACCGCGGAGCGGACCAAGATCCTCGACTTCGGCATCGCGCACGGCAAGGCGTTCGACCGACGCCTCACCCAGACCGGCCACGCGATGGGCACGCCCGCCTTCATGGCGCCGGAGCAGCTGCAGGGGAAGGCGATCGACGGCCGCACCGATCTCTACGCGCTCGGCCTCGTCGCCTACGAGATGTTGACCGGCCGGGGACCCTTCGAGGCCGACAACCCGACCGCCCTCGCGCTGGCGCAGATCCACGAGCCGCCGCGCAACGTTCGAGAGCTCCGCGAGGGCCTGCCCGAGGCGTGGGGCCAGTTCGTGCACCGCCTCCTCGCCAAGGAGCCCGACCTGAGGCTGCCGTCCGTCGGCCACGTGCTCAACGTGGTCCACGCGCTGCCGGACGGCTGAATCCCTAGTTGCCGAGGTAGCCGAGGCTGCGCAGCAGTTCGAGATCGTCCTCGGACAGGTCGCGCTCCTCGGCGGCGATCAACCGCTCGAGCAGGGCGCGCACCTCTTGCAGGTCCCGGTGCAGCCGTCGCGCGACGAGGTCGGTCTCCCCCGCGGCGGAGCTCGCCAGGTTGCGCTGTTCCCACGGATCGTCGTCGAGCCGGTAGAGGCCGCTACCGGGGGCGTCCTGCACCACCGACTTGTGGGGCCAGCGGTAGGTGGCGATCGCCGACAGCTTGTCGTGGCGCTGGGAGAAGCCGTGCGCGTACCACTGGTCGCGCTCCGGGCAGCCGCGCTGCCGCAGGCACGGGAGCAGGGAGGCCCCCTCGGCGTCGGGCAGGGGCGGCAGGCCGATCAGGTCGAGCACGGTCGGGGCGATGTCGTGGACGAGCGCGGGATGGTCGACCCGCTCGCCCGCCGGCAGGCCCGGTCCCGCCATCAGCCACAGGATGCGCAGCTGGTCCTCGCGGTTGAAGCCGGCGTGGCCGACGACCCCCCGATGGCGGTAGACCCCTTCGCCATGGTCCGAGGCGACGATCCACAGCACCGGCCCCTGGCGCTCGACCGCCTCGCGAAGGAGGCCGAGGTGCCGGTCGACGTACTCGACTTCGAGCGCGTAGTTCGGTCGCACCACCGATGGCGGCGGCTTGCGCAACCCGCCGTCGAAGCGCACCGTGACGCTGGCCGGCTGCTCCGGCCGCCGCTCGAGGTGGAGTTCCAGCGGCTCGACGAGGCTCGCCTCCGGCCGCGGCAGCGCCTCCCACGACGCGACGTAGTCGAGCAGGGTGTCGTTGTCGCGGAACCGGAGATACAACTCGGTCCCCTCCCGGTCGTCGGGGGCGGGCGACCGCAGCGACGTCCACCGCAGAACGTGGCGGCCGGGGTCGAGCTCGATCTGCAGCTCGTGCCGCTCCTTGGACTCGAGATTGAACTTCGCGATCTCGGCGCCGTCGAGGTCGACGACGACGTCCGGCGGCGCCCCCTTCAGGCCGTACGGCTCGTGCGGATCGGAAAGGTGCACCCAGGCGAAGTAGCGCTCGCCGGCGCGCTCCTCGATCCAGGGGAGGGCGGCGGCCAGCACCTCGTCGGCGGTGCGGTAGAACCTCGGCACCTCGTCGTAGCCGTCGTCGTACACCTCGAAGCCGCGATCGAGGCCGTAGTCGCGGCGCAGCGTGGCGAGCGACAGGAAGGCGCCGGTGCGGTAGCCCGCCTCCGACAGCACCTCGGCGAGGGTGCGAACGGTGGGCGCCACCTTCTCGCCGTTGCGCAGCAGCCCCATGCCGACCGGCGTGCGGCCGCTCAGCATGCTGGCGTGGGACGGCAAGGTCATCGGCACCGTCGTGCGCGCCTGCCGGAACAGGACGCCGTCGGCGGCCAGCCGCTCGAGATGGGGCGTCCCGGCGACCTCGGGGTCGAACAGGCCGGTGTGGAGCAGATGGAGGGTGTCGATGGTGACCAGCACCACCCGCGGGTAGCGGGCGAGCGTGCGCTCGCGGGCGCCCGGACCGAACCACCAGGCCGCCAGGCCGGCGACTCCCAGCGCTGCCGCCACCACCCACACCGAGCGCTTCACCGTCGCCGGCCCCCGCCGCCGGCTCGCCCTCGCATCGAGGTCGCCCGCAGGAAGGCCGGCCGAGCCGCTGCCGTCAAGAAAAAAGCGGCCCGCAGGCCGCTTTCCCCGCACCCCCTCGAGCGGTCGCTCAAGGGACCTCGGAGCTCCACGACGAGGTGTCGCCCGACTCGAAACCGTCCTCGAAGATCGTCACGCCGCAGCTGGTC
>JBPEXA010000178.1:0-4139 GCA_052032135.1 Thermoanaerobaculia bacterium
CTCTCGACGAACGGCTTGATGCCGAGCTCGCCGTCGGGGTCGATGCGCCAGGAGAGCTCGAGCCAGAACTCGTTCTCCTCCCACACCTCACCCGGGTTGACCTGGCGGGTGTCGGTGATCGCCTCACCGCGCCGCTCCGCGGCCGCGCGCAGCACCGGCTGGCGGAAGCCGATCCACTGGCCCGCGTGGGTCTCGTAGGAGTGGATGTCGTGCCGCTCGGAAGCGTGGCCCATCGGCAGGATGAGGTCGGCGAAGTACGCCGTCTCGTTCCAGGTCGGCGTCAGCGCGGCGTGGAGGCCGACCTTCGTTTCGTCGGTCAGCAGGTCGATCCACGAGAAGCCGTCCGGGTTGGTCCACACCGGGTTGTAGACGCGCGTGAAGTAGGTGTCGAGGCGCGCCTTCTGCTCGCGGACCAGGTGCGGCAGCAGGAACGACATCTCGTACATCGACAGCGGCCACGCCTCCGGCCAGTTGAGGGTGTTCCAACGCTCCGGATGGCGCGGCAGCTTGATCGGTCTGGGGACGAACTTGTTCCAGGCGTTGAGGTGGGTGCCGCCGGGGGTGCCGACCGAGCCGGTGAGAGCGTTGAGCAGGAAGAGGGTGCGGGCCACCTGCCAGCCTCCCTCGTTGGAGGACGAGGCGCTGCGCCAGTTGTGGGTGGCGAGCCGGCTCCCCGCCTCGGCGACGGTCTGCGCCACCGCGGCGATCTCGTCGGCGTCGATGCCGGTCTCGCGCGCCGCGAAGTCGAAGGTGTACGCCTCGTACTCGGCGGCGAGCATGGTCTCGAAGTTCTCGAAGGTGACGTCGAGGCCCGGGTGGACGGCCTCCAGGTACTCGCTCCAGTTCCACCACCGGCGGACGAAGTCGCGATCGTACTGGCGAGTGCGGATCAGGTGACCGGCGATCGCCAGGTTGAGGGCCGCCTCGGAGCCGGGGACGGTCGCCAGCCAGTGATCGGCGTGGGTGGCGGTGTTCGACAGCCGGGTGTCGACGACGATCAGCTTCGCGCCGTTCGCCTTCGCCTCCATGATCCGCTGGGCGTGAGGGTTGAAGTAGTGGCCGGTCTCGAGGTGAGAAGAGATGAGATAGATGACGCGCGCTCGGGCGTGGTCGGGGCTCGGGCGGTCGATGCCGGCCCAGAACTGGTAGCCGGCTCGCGCGCCGGACGAGCAGATGTTGGTGTGCGAGTTGTGGCCGTCGACGCCCCAGGCGGCGAGCATCCGCTCGGTGAAGCCGTCCTCTCCAGGGCGGCCGACGTGGTACATGATCTCGTTGTGGCGATCCTCGCGCATCGCCTTCCGGATCCGCTCGGCGAGGGTGTCGAGCGCCTCGTCCCACGAGATCCGCTCCCACTTCCCCTCGCCGCGCTCGCCGGCGCGCCGCAACGGGTGGAGGATGCGGTCGGGATCGGTGATCTGGTTGAGCGTCGCCGGCCCCTTGGCGCAGTTGCGGCCGCGCGAGCCGGGATGCTCCGGATTGCCTTCGAACTTCCGGATCCGGCCGTCGTCCTTGTCGACGTAGGCGAGCAGGCCACAGGCGCTCTCGCAGTTGAAGCAGGTGGTCGGCACCAGCATGTAGCGCCGCTCCACCCGCTCGGGCCACGCGGTGGCGTCGAGCTCGACCCAGTCGTCCCAGCGCTCCTTCGGCGGGAAGGCGGCGAGGTGGATGCGCGAGGCGCCCGGATAGAACGTCTCGCCGCGCGCCTCGACGTGCGCGCGAGCGGCGCTGACCCGCTCGTTGAGCTCGCGATCAGGCAAGGGGCACCGCCTGTCCCGCCTGCACGTAGGCGTGCTCGTAGAGGCCGAGGCCGATCAGCGACGCGAGGGCGAGCACGAGGGCGACCGTCGGTTCCGCCGCCCACGGCGCCATGCAGCCGACGGCGCCCCCGAGCAGCCCGAGCCAGAAGGGGTTGGCGAAGCGCCCGGTCGTCATCTCCTGGACGGCGAGCGCGGCGTGGGCGGTGCCGTGCGGCAGGGTGATCTCGCCCGCGACGAACAGCAGGTGGGCGAGCGAGGCGGAGGCGAGGAACCAGCTCAGGCTCGCCAGCGCGCGCGGCTCGAACAGGTAGGCGCCGACGATCAGCGCCGCGCTGCCGGCGAGCACCGCCTGCACCAGCAGGTGCGGCGGCAGGAGCGCCGACTGCCACAGATCGCGCGCCTTCGCCTGGGCGAACAGCCATGCGGTGTAGACCGCGGTGGCGACCGCCAGCAGGGCGGTCAGGTAGGCGAGCGGGCGGCTCCCCGGCACCAGCCAGGCGGCGCCCAGCTGCAGCGCCAGCAGGGCGCCGTAGCCGGTGATCAGGAAGGCGCCCCGCACCAGCCAGCTCTTCCACTGCGGCCGGGTGAAGATGAGATAGAAGCGCGTCGGATGCTCGAGATCGGCGAGCAGGAGCACGCCGGTGATCGCCAGGAAGAGCATCGAGATCAACGCCCCGCCGAGGTCGGCGATCCACCCTCCGGGCGCCGCCGCGAGCGACACCAGGAAGGCGCCGGTGGCGATCGACTTGGTGAGCGTGTAGAGGCTGACCTTCCAGTCCCACGGGATCTTGTGCGGCACGTCGTAGGCGAGCAGTGCCGCCGCCGAGGAGTTGGTGTGGCCGCGCTCGTCGCCGGGATGACCCGAGACGACGTGCTCGGCGTGCCCCGCCTCAGGGCCGAGCTGCTCCGACCACATGAAGAGGCCCCCGTCGGGCCGACGGGCGGCGATCGGGTCGAGCGTCGCCTGGTGGGCGCCGCGGTAGAAGAGCTTGGGGCCGGTGTGCTTCTCCGGTCGCCTCACGGTGACCGCCTCGCCGTGGACCATCTGCGCGACGCGGGAGCCCGGATCGTTGAGGTCGCCGACCATGATCGCCTCCGTCGGACAGACCACGGAGCAGGCGGGCTCGAGACCGACGTCGATGCGGTGCGCGCAGAAGTTGCACTTCTCGGCCGAGTGATCGTCGGGGTTGATGAAGATCGCGTCGTAGGGACAGGCCGCCATGCACGCCTTGCAGCCGATGCAGATCGACTTGTCGAAGTCGACGATGCCGTCGTCGCGCACGTACATCGCCGACGTCGGGCAGGCGACGGCGCACGGCGCGTCGGCGCACTGGTTGCACCGCGTCACCTGGAACGCCCGGCGCGCTTCGGGGAACTCGCCGACCTCGACGTACTTGACGTACGTGCGGTTGACCGACAGCGGCACCTCGTTCTCCGACTTGCACGCCGTCGAGCAGGCGTGGCAGCCGATGCAGCTCTCGTGATCGATGACCTTCGCCCAGCGGACCGGCGGGGCGTCGGTCGAGGTCATCGGTTCGGTCATGTGCCGCCTAGCTTAGCCCGGCGGTCGCCGCGGTCGTGGGCAGCCACGGAGGGCACCCTAGCGGCCGCCCCACGAGACGCCGAACTCGAGCTCCCACTGCTCCATCTCGAGCTCGATCCGCTGCAGCCCCGGCACCTCCAGCGGGTTGGGGCCGGAGACGGTGACCGAAGGCGCGTGCAGCAGAGCGAGGCTGACGGCACCCCCCTTGTCCAGATTGCGGCTGAAGCCGAAGGTGAGGTGCTCCTCCATCACCCCGGGAGCGAGGATGTTGAACAGCACCTCGCTCGGCGGGATCGGCTGGTCACCGGTCGAGTAGCCGGCGCGCCACGTCCAGTCGGGGCCGCCTCCCCACTCGTAGCCGGCCTTGACGACCGTCATGTCCCGCCATCCGAAGCCGGCGCCGCCCGGCGCGCCGAGCGGGGCGCGCCCGAGGTTGGGGAAGAGCGGGTTGTGCACCGCATCGACGTCGCTGTAGGCGATCTCCTGGACGTCGAGCGCCAGCACTCCCGATTCGGTGATCTGGACGGCGATGCCGGCGATCCAGTTGGACGGAATGTCGAAGCCGCCGTTGCCGGCGAACAGGCCTCCGTAGCGGTCGAACTCGTCCATCGAGATCTTCGACTGATAGGCGAGACCGAACGATACCGAGTCGGTCCACTGCCCCATGTAGCCGAGCTTGACGCCGTAGCCGATCGAGTCGTCGACCCCGTTGTTGGTCAGCGCTCCCGGCCGGCCAGAGAAGCCGCCGAAGGCCTCGAGCCCGACCGCCTCGAACTGCTGGTAGGCGAGCACCGGAGCGATGCCGATCGAGTGGAGCTCCCCGAGCTTGCGCGACCAGG
>JBPEXA010000179.1:0-2898 GCA_052032135.1 Thermoanaerobaculia bacterium
GAGCTGGCCGCCGCCGAGGCGTGGCTCGAACGCTGCCGTGAGGTCACCGCCGGCGCCTGGCGGCGGTTCACGGCGGAGTGAAGCAGCCGGCGTCGGGGCTCGCCCGAGCGTCCTAGAGCACCAGCAGACGCTCGGGCTCGGCGTCGTCGTCGTGTCGCAGGCGGTCGATGAGCTCGTTCGAGATCGCCGGCCCCCGACGAGGTAGCGGCTCGAAGCCGTAGAAGGCCCCGCTCTCCACCACTTCGTCCGCCGAGCGTTCGCGCGTCAACGCCTCGCGAACGAGGTCGGAGAGCACCTCACCGGCGCTGCGTCCCTCGCGCCGAGCGCGCTCTTTGACCGCCAGCAGGATGTCCTCGGCCAGGCTGAGAGTGATGCGCATGCGTCGGATGCTGACACACCACGAGGAAAGTGAGAGAGGCGGCCGAGTTGTGGGGCCGATCTGCCGAACTCCTGGTACGAGACAATGGCCGCGGTGCTGCTGAATCGCCTGGAGTACCTGATGATGAACAACCCGCTGCGGGCCGCTCTGCAGCGGCGCTTCGAGGCGACGCGGTTGCTCGAGCTGGGAGGGGCGATGGCGGGCGGCGTGGCCCTCGAGATGGGTTGCGGACGGGGTGTCGGCGTCGAAGTGATCGTGGAGCGGTTCGCCGCCCACTCGGTCGACGCCTTCGACCTCGACCCGCGGATGGTGAGGCTGGCGCGGCGCCGCCTCGATGCGCGGCGTCTCCCGGCGCGACTGTGGGTGGGGAGCGCCACCTCGATCCCGGCCGCGGACGCGTCGTACGACGCGGTGTTCGACTTCGGCATCGTCCACCACATCCGGGACTGGCCCCGGGCGCTCGCCGAGGCCGCCCGGGTGTTGAAGCCCGGGGGGCGGTTCTACGCCGAGGAGATCCTCGAGCCGTGGATCCGCCGCACCCGTTGGCTGCTCGAGCACCCGCGCGAGGATCGCTTCGACGCCGAGCAGTTCCGGGCGGCGATCGAGGACAACGGGCTGTCGGTCATCGCATCGCGCCGGCTCGGCGCCAGCGCCGCCTGGTTCGTGGCCCGTAAGCTGCTGGCGGGCTGACCGGGAGGTCGAACGGTGGAGACCCGACAGCAGCGAGAACGAGGACGAGGCGCGGGCCGCTGGGGGGCGGTCGTCGTCCTGCTGGTGGTGATGGTGGTGGCCTGGGTCGTGGTGCGGAGCCTGGCTCCGCATCCCGGCTCTGCCGACAGCGATCCCGCAGTCGCCACTGCCGCCGGGGGATCGTCGCCTTCGCCCGCGTCGAACGACGGCGCGGCGAAGGGCGTCTGCCTGAGCTTCGGTTCGCCGGACCCGAAGTCGCCCGCCCTGATGGCGGAGCTGCTGAGCGACGCCGGCATCGACGACGTCCGCGCTCCGGCCGCTCTGTGCCGCTGGAGGCTGACGGTCATCGTCGAGGCCGATTCCACCAAGGAGTCGCTGCTCGACGATCTCGCTGCGCGCGAGACGGTCGCCAGCGCGCGGGCGACAGTCACCGACGTCGGCACCGGGGAGGTGCTGCTCTCGCGCCAGTCCCCGGTGGCGTCGAGCTATCTCGAAGATCCGATCGCCGGCCGGCAGGAATCAGTCGAGTTGGCGCTGCGATCACTGTTCAACGAGAACCCGGAGATCTTCGACCAGCTCCGACAGTGACCTCAGGGGCACTCTCGCCACGCGCGGGCCGTCGACCGAGGAACAACGCCAGCAGGCCGGGGAGGAAGGCGAAGGTCCAGTAGACGAGGCGCAGCGGGTAGCCGGTCTCGCCCGCCGGCCGCGTCCACATGCCGGACACCGCCCAGAAGGCGAGGCCGGAGCCGACCGCGGCGATCAGCCCCCGGGTGACGGCTCGGCGAGCGCTCTCCTCGCCGCCGCGCGCCCAGCGCTGGAGGAGGGCCAGGGCGAGCCACATGAGCGTCCAGGTGACGAGCAGGGCGCCGAGATAGCCGACGGCGTAGGCGAGCGGGTAGAAGGCGGCGGCGAGCAGCAGGCCGGCGACGGGCAGCGTCCACAGCAGCCTGCGCATCGCTTCACGGCTGCGCGCCGCGCCGCCGAGCGCGAAGGCGAGGGCGGCGAAGAACACCACCCCGTGCACCACGCCCGGCAGCACCGCCCCGTCCGGGATCCAGCGTGCCCAGATCCAGTCGCCGGCGGTCGACAGCGCGCCGAGCGCGACGGCGGCGATGACCGCCGAGGAGAGCTCGGGACGGAGGTTCGGCATCGGCCCGAGTGTACGTCGGGAGTCGCTGCGCCTCTCCCTCACCGGCGACATGAACTCGTCCCAGGTGGTCGAGGCGATAAGCTCGATCGGAGGATCCGATGAGAACGAAGTCTCGGCGCAGGTGCGTCCGCGGGCGACCTGCAGTCGCACGGGCGCTCATCCTGATGTCGCTCGCGGTGGCGGGCGGATCTGTCGCCGAGGTGCCGATCGCCACCGACGACCTCGACTGGCAGCCGGCGCCGCCGAAGCTGCCGGCGGGCGCGCAGTTCGCGGTGCTGTTCGGCGACCGCACCAAAGCCGGCGCGCTGTACGTCTTCCGGGCGAAGCTGCCCGACGGCTACCGGGTGCCGCCGCACACCCATCCGATGGACGAGCACGTCACCGTGATCCAGGGGACGATGCTGCTCGGCTTCGGCGAGCGGCGGGACGACTCGGTGTTGCGCGAGCTGCCGGCCGGCTCGTACGTCACCCTGCCGCAGGGCGTCGCCCACTTCAACGAGATGCGCGGCGAGACGATCCTCCAGTTCCACGGCATCGGCCCCTACGACATCCTCTACGTGGACCCCGCCGACGACCCGAGCCGGCGCTGAGGGTGCGAGTCCCGGTGAGGTACAGAGCTTTCGTTCCTAGGGTGTTGGTCGTCACGGTGGTGGCGGCTCTACTGGCGACCGCGAGT
>JBPEXA010000018.1:0-8148 GCA_052032135.1 Thermoanaerobaculia bacterium
GAGCCGCCCGTCGTCCGGGGAGGTGCAAGTGCGATGCCGTCCCGAGGGCCGCCTCGGGAGCACGGGCGACCGACTCGTTGACGGCCACCGGCGACGGCCTGTCGGCAACTCCTACATCGGCGATGTAGGAAGGGCACCGCACGGCGCCGCGCCGTCTGGCAACGTCGCTCGCGATCGGGCATAGTCCGCCGCATGGCGATCTACGCCATCGGTGACGTCCACGGCTGCTACCGGGAGCTGCGACGCCTGCTCTCGATCGTGCCGATCGACTTCGACGAGGACCGCCTCTGGCTGGTCGGCGACCTCGTCAATCGCGGTCCCGACTCGCTGCGAGCGCTGCGCTGGGCGCGTCGCTGCTCGAAGCGGATGGGCGACCGCTTCCAGATGGTGCTCGGCAACCACGATCTCCGCCTGCTGGCGATCGCCCGCGGCGTCCTCTCCCCGAGGGCGAGCGACACCGCCGTCGACGTGCTCCGATCGAAGCGCAAGGACCGGCTGCTGCGGTGGCTCGCCCGTCGTCCCCTCGCCTACCGCCACGGGCCCTATCTGATGGTCCACGCCGGCCTGTGGCCGCGCTGGTCGGCCGACAAGGCGCTGCGATGGAGCGGCCGCATCGAGGAGCGGCTTCACGGCTTCCCGAAGGGGACCAAGAAGCTGCTGCGGCCCGCGCGAGCCCATGAGGCGGGCGACCGTCGCCTCTCCCGCCTCCGTCGCGCTCTCGAGGCGCTGACCTCCCTGCGAATGTGCACGGTCGACGGGGTGGCGTGCGACTACTCGGGGCCACCGGCGACGGCGCCCGCCGGCTGCCTCCCGTGGTTCGAGGTGCCCGGACGGCGATCGGCCGACACCACCGTCGTCTGCGGCCACTGGGCGGCGCTCGGTCTGCGGTTGCAGCCGGGGCTGGTGGCGCTCGACACCGGCTGCGTGTGGGGGGGCGCGCTGACCGCGGTCCGTCTCGACGACGGCAGCATCTTCTCCCAGCGCGCGCGCTAGGCGGCGATCACTCCCACTTCTTGGGGCGGCCGGTGAGGTAGCCCTGGACCTGGTCGATGCCGAGGTCCTCGACCACCTGGATCTCGCTCTCGGTCTCGATCCCCTCGGCGATGATGCCGTCCTTCGAGTAGTTGCGCATCGCGCGCACCATGTCCTTCAGGAAGCCGCCGAACTGCTGGGACTGCGCCGCCTCCGACACCATCGCGCTGTCGATCTTGATGTACTCCGGCACCAGGCGGGAGATGAAGGGGAGCGACATGAAACCGGAGCCGAAGTCGTCGATCGCGAACTTGAATCCCTGGCGTCGCCAGGCGTCGGCGGTGTGCAGGTTCTGGCGAACGTCGGCCAGCGACTCGGTCTCCGAGATCTCGAGGATGACCTCCATCCCCTCCGGCACCGGGAACGGATCGGTCGACTGCAGCGACGAGAAGTCGATGTTGATGAACACCCTCTCCAGCCCGAGCTTCGACGCCTTCTCGACCTGCGAGACGAAGATCAGCTTCTTGAGCTCGGCGAGCTGGCCGACGGCGGCGTAGCGCCGGAAGATCTGCTGGATCCCCAGCTTCCCCGCCGGGTCCCGACTCAGCGCCTCGTAGCCGATCACCTTCCGCGAGCCGAGCTCGACCACCGGCTGGAAGACCAGCGCCACGGCGTCGTCGTCGAGCGAGTACTCCTCCTCCCCGACGTGGATGCGGTGCCCCCCCTTCTTGGCGATGTAGAGCGCGCGATCGGCGAGCGAGATGAGCCGCGACTGGCTGTCGCCGTGCTCGGGGTAGAAGGCGACACCGATGCTGAGGTCGATGCGCACGCCGCGGCGATGGCCGATCTCCCGCACCGAATCGCGGATCCGTCGGGCGGCGACCAGCGCGCCGTCCCGGGTTGCCACGCTGAGGATCACCAGGAACTCGTCACCCCCCCAGCGGAAGACGCTGTCGGCACCGCGGGTCGCGGAGAGGAACGCCGCGCCGACCTCGCGAAGGATGTTGTCGCCGTACTGGTGCCCGTGGGTGTCGTTGAGCTGCTTGAAATGGTCGAGATCGCACAACAGGATGGGAAACACCTTCTCGTCGCGCTGCGCTCGAGCGACCTCGGTCTCGAATCGATCGGCGAACGACTGTCGGTTCAACAGACCGGTCAGCGGATCGCGGAGCGCCTTCGCCTGGTAGAAGCTGCGGATGCGCTGGAACGACCGGTGGGCCTGGATCGCGTACAGACAAAACAGGACGGTGAGCAGGAACAGGCCACCGAGAGCGACCGTCAGCTCGGTGCCACTCAAAGCGTCCTCCTTGTCGATCAGCACCGAGAAGGTGACGATGGTCACCGATGCCAGCACCAGCAGGAGCGCCAGCGTGGCGATCCACAAGTGACCCTCCCGCCGCTCGGTGGCGATGAGGTCGATTTCGCGCTCTCTGGCCATGGCATCTCGGACAGAGCTGCCTCGGAACGTCCCTCTCGTTCAGCTGCGATCCGGCCCCGGCAGGCGTCCGCGGGGAGTCTACCAACACTGGCGAAAGGCTCGGCAGTGCAACGGGTCGCTGTCGCTCCTTGTCCCCTCGAGCCGCGCTTGTGGCAGAATCCGACCGATGTCGGAGACCGACTCCAAGAGCGAGCGCCGCAGAGCCGAGCGGAAGGACAATCGCACCGAGATGCTGATGGGTGCGAGTCGCACCGTGGTGAGCAACCTCTCGCCGACCGGCGCCTTCGTCGCCATCCTCGCCGGCCTGCAGCCCGGTGACGCCTTCTCCTTCGAGCTCGCGCTCGACGGCGACGGCGGCGTCCCCGTCAAGGGCAAGGCGCACGTCAAGTGGACCGATCCGGGGGTCGGCGTCGGTGTCGAATTCGACCTCTCCCCCGCCGATCGAGAGCGCGTGGAGGCCTATCTCGCGCAGCTCGAGGAGAGCGAGGGGGTCGAGACCGTCATCCCCGACGAAGAGTACGATCCGCCGCGCGGATCGTCGCGGCGCACCATCGCGGTCGGCAGCCAGGATCCGGACGGCTTCACCAAGGTCTGGTTCCGGTACCTGCCGCCCGACGAGACGTCGTAGCTCCGTCCTACGATCGCGACCCGGGCGGTCGACGCGGCGCTGGCGTCCACCGTCAGCGCAGTGCTACGGTCGCATGCCAACATTGAAACGGCTCTCTACGGAGCCGAGGGAGGAGATCCGCAGCATGAGGAGGACGTGGTTTCTGGCCGCCCTGACGGCGGCGATCGCGATGAGCGTTGCGCCCGACGCGGAGGCGGGGAGGAAGAAGGCCGATCTCATCGGCCAGGTGGTCGACGGCGCGGGAATGCCCCTCGAGGGCGTCGTCGTCTCCGTCGACGAGACGGTCGCCGTGACCGACCCGGGCGGCATCTACCGCATCGAGAAGGTCAAGATCGACCGACGGGTGCTCCTCCGCTTCGAAGCGGACGGGTTCGCGACCAGCTATTCGGTGCTCGACGTGCTCGATCTGGGCCTCGATGACGGTGATTCCGATTCGGACTCCGATTCGGACTCGGACTCCGATTCCGACTCCGATTCGTTCGCCGGCGACAAGGCGAGGTTCGCGGGGGCGATGCGACGCCCGAGCGACGACGAGGACTCGGACTCCGACTCGGATTCCGATTCGGACTCCGATGGCGGCCGTGGCCGACCGCTCTACGCGGTCGACAAGGTGATGGTGCCGGCAGGCGTACCGCAGATCGTCGATCCGGTCGGCGGCGGGACGGTCGACGAGGGGGGCTTCACCGTCTCCTTCGAGCCCGGCACGATCGACGCCGCAGGGCCGGTCGAGGTCGTCGTCAGCCCGATCGACGTCGTTTCGACCGAGATCGACGCCTTTCCCGGCGACTTCATCGGCGTCGACGCCGGCGGTGGCCGCGTGCTGCTCGAGACGTTCTCACTCGCCGACGTGGTGTTGATCGACACGTCGACCGGCGAGGAGGTCGACCTGCTGCCGGGGACGACGGCGACGCTCGAGTTCCTGCTCCCCGAGACCACACCGTTGACGCTCGGTGACGAGGTCGGTCTCTGGTTCTTCGACGAGGAGGCGGGACTGTGGCTCGAAGAGTCCGTCGGCACCGTCGTCGAGTCGAGCGAGATCCCCGGCCGCCTGGCGGTGGTCGGCGAGGTCGAGCACTTCAGCTGGTGGAACTGCGACCGCGGCATCTCGACCTTCAACTGCTTCAGCGGCATCGTCGTCGACTCCGGCGGCACCCCCGTCGAGGGCGCCTACGTCTACGCGCGCGGCATCGACTACTCGGGCACCAGCTTCGACTCGACCGACGCGGACGGCAGCTACTGCGTCAACGTCCGTCGTGATTCGATCATCACCATCGACGCCCGCTACTACGTCGGCAGCACGCAGGTCGATACGCAGACGGTCACCCTCGACACGACGCTGCCGGCTGGCGAGACGGTCGCCTGTTCGCTCGGCGGGTGCACCACCGTGGAGACGCTGGTGCTCGACGGCCTGTCCTGCATCAGCGGCGACGTCCGCGACGAGGCGGACCTGCCGGTCGAGGGCGCGCTGGTCGTGTCGACCGAGGGCCAGTTCACCTTCACCGACGCCGCCGGCGAGTTCTGCTTCGCCGCACCCGCGGAGAGCTCGGTCGGCGTCGCGAGCCCCGGCTTCCCCGGCGTCAACGTCACGACCGGCGTCGAGGGCCCGGACTGCGCGACCGATCCGTCCGCCTGCACGGAAGCGGCGATCCGCCCCGCCGGCGGTGAGACGACCTGCATGTCGGGTCGGGTGCTGCTCGACTTCGGCGGTGGCCCCGAGCTCGGAGAAGGGGTCGGCGGAGGCCCTCTCGAGGGCGCCACCATCGACGTCTTCGACCCGACCGGCGAGTTCCTCTTCGGCACCGCGGTGTCCGACGCCGACGGGCTGTTCTGCGTCGACGCCCTGCCGCCGTCCACCGACGTCCTCATCGAGGTCTTCTCCGAGGAGCTCTTCTGCTTCAACGAGATTTTCACCTCGACGTTGGGCGGCGGCCTCACCTGCGCCGCCGGCGACTGCCTCGACCTCGGCGACGTCCCCTGCTTCGGCGGCAAGTTCTGACGCCGGAGCGTCGGAGTTCTCGAGAGGCGGCCCTCGGGCCGCCTCTCTTTTTCCGACCGCGGCCGCGGTGCGGTACGCTGCGCGCTCTCCGCCGCCGATGACTGCTCGCCGACACGTGACGACCATCGTCTGGGACTTCGACGGCACCCTCGCCGACACCCTGACGCGCAACCTCGAGATCACCCGGGAGATCGTGCTGCGGCTCACCGGCCGGCCGGGCGAGCGGATCCCGGCGCTGCGCGACGTCGAGAGCTACGGCGCCGCCGTGCACTCGGCCGCCAACTGGCGAGAGCTCTACGTCGAAGAGTTCGAGCTGCCGTACGAGCGGACGATCGAGGCGGCCGGGCTGTGGACCGAGCTGCACGGCGACGACCGCGAGCCGCCCGAGCTGTTCCCGGGGGTGCGCGAGGTCGTCGCGGCGCTCGGCCGACACCAGGGGATCGTCTCCCAGAACGGTCGATCGAACATCGTGCGCGCCCTCGAGGCGAGCGCGCTGCGCGACCCGTTCGAGGTCATCGTCGCCGACGAGGATCTGCCGTTCCATCGCCAGAAGCCGGCGCCCGACGGCCTGCTCCAATGCGCCGAGGCGCTCCACCGTCACGCCGATCGCGTCGACCTCGACGTCGTGCTCTACGTCGGCGACCATCCGGTCGACGTCGAGTGCGTGCGGCGAGCCGCCCGGGCGGTCGAGCAGCGCGAGCTCGGCTGGCAGGTCTACAGCGTCGGCGCCGAGTACGGGGACGCCGTCCCCCACCGCTGGGTCGACGCGCCCGACTTCACCGCCCGGCAGCCGGCCGATCTGCTCGACATCGTCCGCGAGATCGAGAGCTAGCGCCCGGCGGCCGCTTCCATCCGCTCGAGCCGCTGCTCGATGCGGATCAGCTTCTGCAGGATCAGCACGTGGGTCTTGCGGGCATCGATGCCGACCGGGCTGTCGTCGCTCGAGATCAGCGCTTCGATCTTCGCGGGGTCGTCTTCGGGTCGCGGGGTGTCCATCGCCTCAAGCTAGCAGACCGCCGGCGGTGGAGGGCTAGAATCCGCCCATGACTCGCGAGCAGTTGATCGAGCGGCTCACCGCCGCCGACTGGCACGACCTCTCCCAACCGCTGAGCATCTTCACCCCTCCGTTCCCGGGCGAGATGCCGCTGCAGGTCCACTTCTTCAAGCGGCTGACCGGCTCCTGGGGGGGCGGCCAGGGCGCCAACGGGCAGCTGATCGAGTGGAGCAACAACACCGGCACCCACCTCGTCGGGCCGCGCGCCTTCCACTCCGGCGCCGCCGCGCTCGCCGACCTGCCGCTCGCCGCCACCTGCGGCGAAGGGGTCGTCGTCGACGTCTCGGACGCGGTCGACGACTACGGCTTCTACACCCCGGAGATGATCACCTCGCGGGTCGAGGTGCGCCGCGGCGACATCCTGGTCGTGCACACCGGCTACCGCCGGTACGCCTGGGACCAGCCGGACGTCCCCAACCCGGAGGCCCAGGGAGGCATCGAGAACAAGGAGTTCGGCTACTACGTGCGCCACCCCGGTCCTTCGCCCGACTTTCTGCCGTGGGCGATCGAGATGGGGCTCAAGGTCGTCGGCGTCGATTGCGGCTGCGCCGAGCACCCGATGAACACCACCATCCGGCGCCTGCACCCCTCCGAGTTCGCCAAGGCGGAGGCAGTAGCCCGGGCGGCGACCGGCAAGGGGTGGGACGAGCTGTTCCCTCCGGCCGACTACTACGCCCTAACCCATCGCACGCTCCCCCGGTCGGGCGTCCTGCTGCTCGAGGGCCTCGGCGGCGACATCGAACGACTCCTCGACCGCCGTGCGTGGTTCTTCGTTCCACCGCTCCCCTTCATGGAGGTCGAATCGTCGTGGGCGCGGGTGGTCGCGGTGACCGCCGCCGACGGGGACGACGACGGCGAGCTCTTCGCCGCCCTCGACGGCAGCGACCTTCTCGACCTGACCCTGCCCTTCAGCGTCCAGACGCCGCAGTGGGCGAACTACGAGCCGCTGAGCATCAAGTACACCAAACGGGTCGGCGGCCAGGACCTGGGGCTCGGCCGCAACAACGCTCATTGCCGCGCCTCCTTTCACCTCGCCACCCACATGGACGGGGAGAAGCATTTCTGGGCCGCCGGCCGGACGATCGGCGAGGTCCCCCTCGACTACTGGCACGGCCCGGGGGTGATCGTCGACATCTCGGAGGCGGTGAGCGACTCGAGCGTCTACACCCCGGAGATGATCGAAGAGCGGGTCGATGTGCGCCCTGGCGACATCCTGCTGCTCAAGACCGGCTGGCACCGCTTCGGCTGGAACAGCCCGGAGTCGGACGAGTTCCGCTACATGATCCAGCATCCCGGACCGTCCCCCGACTTCGCGCAATGGTGCGTCGACAAGGGCGTGCAGTGGCTGGGCATCGACTGCGTCGCCATGGAGCACCCGATGAACACCATCCAGCGGCAGATCCACCCCGGCACCTTCGCCGTCGCCGAGCGCAAGCTGCGCGAGCAGTACGGCAAAGGGTGGGACGAGGTCTACCCCCCCGACCACTACTACCAGGACATGCACCTCAACCTGTTCCCCAAGGGGATCGTCCACGCCGAGAATCTCGGCGGCGCGATCGCCGACGCCGAGACCGGCCGCTACTACCTCGCCGCCTTCATCCCCCGCGGCGTCGAGCTCGCCTCGTGCTGGGGGCGCTTCGTCGCCTTCAGGGAGCGGGACGCCTAGCCGGCGCCACCAGCTCCCGGCACGCCTCGGTGTCGACGGCCAGCAGATCGAGGGTGTTGTCGATAGCGGCCAGCGAGTAGTAGTACCAGAGGTACTTCTGGCGCAACCTCCCGTCCTCGCCGTAGAACTCCGTCGGCGGCCGGTCGAGCGCCGGCACCAGGACGGTCCTCAGATAGTCGTTGTACCCCTCGGCCTGCGAGTTGAGGACGTTGGCGTGGGTGACGAGGCGATCGATGGAGCGGATGAGGTCGATCTCCAGCACGTCGACGCCGCCGGCGGCGAGCATCGACTCCCACGATTGCGCCCCCTCGCCGGTGGGGAACGGGATCGGCAGCAGCGGCGGTGACGCTCCTTCACCGTACGGCTCGAGGAACGGCTCGACGATGGCGCCGTC
>JBPEXA010000180.1:0-4130 GCA_052032135.1 Thermoanaerobaculia bacterium
CGAGCCGCTGACCGTCTACTCGGGCCGCAACGAGTCGCTCATCGGTCCGCTCCTCGCCCGCTTCACCGAGGAGACCGGCATCGAAGTCGGCGTGCGCTACGGCGAGACCGCCGAGATGGCCGCCACCCTCCTCGAGGAGGGGGACGCCTCGCCGGCGGACGTCTTCCTGTCACAGGACGCCGCCGCGCTCGGCGCGCTGGCCGCCGCCGGGCGGTTGCGGCAGCTGCCGGCCAGCCTGCTCCAGCGGGTGCCGACCTCGTTCAGCGACCCGGCGGGCCGCTGGGTCGGCGTCTCGGGACGGGCGCGGGCGGTGGTCTTCAACCCCGAGCGCATCGATCGCGCCGCACTGCCGTCGCGCCTCGAGGCGCTCGCCGAGCCGCCGTTCGCCGGTCGCTTCGGCGTCCCTCCCACGAACGGCTCCTTCCAGGCTCACATGGCGGTCTACCGCGCGGTCGAGGGGGCGGAGGCGCTCGACGCGCTGCTCGCCGGCATGGTCGCCAACGACGTCCAGCGCTATCCGAAGAACAGCGCCATCGTGCAGGCGACGGCGGCCGGTGAGGTCGACTTCGGGCTGGTCAACCACTACTACGTGTCGCGGGCGCTCGCCGAGGATCCCACCGCCCCGGTGGCGATCGCCTACATGGCCGACGGCGCGGCGTCGAACTTCGTCAACCTCGCCGGCGTCGGCGTGCTGACCGACGATCGTCACGCGCTGCAACTGGTGGACTACCTGCTGGGCGAGGCGGCGCAGCGCTACTTCGCCCAGGAGACCTTCGAGTACCCGCTGATCGCCGCCGTCGAAGCGGCCGGAGTGCTGACGCCGCTGAGCGGCATCCCGACGCCCGAGGTCGACTTCGCGGCGGTCGCCGAGGGGCTCGCGGCGACGCTCGAACAGATCACCGCCAGCGGCCTCGTCGAGTAGGCGGCGGTGGCCACCCGGGCCCCCCGGCTGCTGGTGATCGCCGCCACGCTGGTCGCGGCGGTGGTGTCGCTGCCGCTCGTCTACCTCGCGATCCGCGGTCTCGGCGGCGGTGCCGACGCCTTCCTCTCCTCGGCGATGACGGCGCGGCTGGCGCAGCTCGCCGGCCGTACCCTCGCGCTGGTGGTCGGCGTGGTCGGCGTCGCCCTCGCCATCGCCCTCCCCTATGCGTGGCTCGTCGTGCGCACCGACCTGCCCGGCCGCCGGTGGTGGGGGCTCGCCGGCGCGCTGCCGCTGGTGTTCCCCTCCTACGTCGCCGCCTTCTCGCTGGTCGCCTTCTTCGGCCCCCGCGGCCACCTGCAGCAGTGGCTCGAGCCGCTCGGCGTCGACCGCCTGCCGGGGATGGTCTACGGTTATGGCGGCGCGCTGGCTGCGCTGGCGCTCTTCACCTACCCGTACGTCTATCTGCTGCTGGTCGCCGGACTGCGCAACCTCGACCCGGCGGTCGAGGAGAGCGCGCGCCTGCTCGGCGACGGCGGCTGGCGCTGCTTCCGGCGGGTCATCGTGCCGCAGCTGCGCGGCCCGCTGGCCGCCGGTTCGTTGCTGATCGCTCTCTATGCCCTCTCCGACTTCGGAGCGGTGTCGATCGCCCGTTTCAACACCTTCACGCTGGCGATCTACAACGCCTACCGGGGGTTGTTCGATCGCTCGGTCGCGGCGTCGCTGGCGCTGGTGCTGGTGGCGCTAACGGTGGCGGTGCTGGCGCTGCAGGGGCGCGCCGCCGGGCGCGCGACCGGCACCCGCCGGCGGCCCTTTCGGCGTCGCCGCTTGATCCCCCTCGGCCGCTGGCGGTGGCCGGTGACGATCGCCCTCGGCGCGCTCAACGTCGTGACCCTCGGCGTGCCGCTCGGCATCATCGGCCACTGGGCGGTGCGGGCGGTGGCGGCCGGCAACCCGCTGGGGAGCGCCTGGCGGGCGAGCTGGAACTCGTTGCTCGCCTCGGGGCTCGCGGCGGCGGCGTGCACGCTGCTGGCGCTGCCGGCGGCGGTGTGGCTCGCCCGCTACCCCGATCGCCGCTCGCGGTGGGTCGAGCGGTGGACGCAGGCGGGCTACGCGCTCCCCGGGCTGGTGGTCGCGCTGTCGCTGGTCTTCTTCGCCAGCCGTCATGCGCCGCTGGTCTACCAGACGCTGGCACTGTTGATCGCCGCCTACGTCGTCCGCTTCCTGCCGCAGGCGCTCGGCGCCGAGCGAGCCGCCATCGCCGCCGTGTCGCCCGCCTTCGAGGAGGCGGCGCGCAGTCTCGGCCGTGATCGCTGGGCGGTGTTCCGCACCGTCACCCTGCCGCTGATCGCGCCCGGTCTCCTCGCCGGCGCCGGCCTCGTCTTCCTCACCACCCTGAAGGAGCTGCCGGCGACGTTGATCCTCCGCCCGACCGGCTTCGACACCCTCGCCACCCGGGTGTGGACCGCGACCGCCGAGGGGATCTACTCGCAGGCGGCGGTGCCGGCGCTCTGCCTGCTGCTGGTGTCGATCGGGCCGGTCTACTGGCTGGTGATCCGCCCGGCGCTCGACGTGCGAGGCGTCGAATGACCCGCCTCGAGGTGCGCGGGCTGACGATCGCCTATCGCGCGGTGCCCGCGGTGCGCGAGGTCGACCTCGACGTCGAGGGAGGGCTGCTGGTGCTGATCGGAGCGAGCGGCTGCGGCAAGACGACGCTGCTGCGGGCGATCGCCGGCTTCGAGGAGCCGCAGGCGGGATCGATCGCCCTCGACGGCGTGGTGCTGAGCGCCCCCGGCAGCGTCGTCCCCCCCGAGCGGCGGGGGATCGGCATGGTCTTCCAGGAGGGGGCGCTGTTTCCCCACCGGACGGTCTGGGACAACGTCCGCTACGGGGTGCACGGCGACGCCGCCGGCGAGGCGCGGGCGCGGCGGCTGCTCGAGACGGTGCGGCTCGGCGGCGCCGAGGACCGCTTCCCCGATCAGCTGTCCGGCGGCCAGCAGCAGCGGGTGGCGCTGGCGCGAGCCCTGGCGCCGGCGCCCAGGCTGCTGCTCTTCGACGAGCCGTTCGCCGGGCTCGATCCGGCGCTGCGCGAGGACCTGCGCTCCGAGCTGCGGCAGGTGCTCGCCGAGACGGCGACCGCCGCCGTGCTGGTCAGTCACGACCGCAACGAGGCGCTGGCGATCGCCGATCGGCTGGCGGTGATGGTCGAGGGGCGACTGCTGCAGGTCGGCTCTCCCGAGACGGTCTACGCGCGGCCGGCGAGCGCCGCCGTGGCGCGCTTCATGGGGAGCGGTCTGTTGCTGACGTGCACCGTCGAGGGAGGTCGTTTCCGCAGCGCGGTCGGCAGCGGCCGCTGCGACGCCGTCGCCGGTCCCGGCCTGCTGCTGCTGCGGCCGGAGGACGTGCGGTTGCGGCTGGTGCGGGGCGGCGAGGCGGTGGTCGGGCGGCTCGAGGAACGTCGCAGCTTCGGGCACGACGCCCTCGATCGCGTGCGGCTCGACAGCGGCGTCACCGTCGACGCCCGCGTGCTGACCGGCGATACCCTGCCGATCGGCTCGCGGGTGGCCGTCGAGCTGCGGGAGCGCCTCTACCGGGTGTTCGCGGGCGGGGCGCCGGCCGCCGCCGGCCCCTGACGATGGGGGATACTGGTCGCCAAGGAGGTGGCATGAGGACGATGCGGTGGATCGGTGTGGTCTGTCTGGTCGGTGGCGTCGCGAGCGGCGCGATGGCGGGCGGCGGCAGCCCGGCGGACCTGCAGATCACCGAGGTCTTCTACCTCGGCGGCGCCGGCGAAGACTGGGTGGAGATCACCAACACCGGCACCGGCGGGGAGGTGTCGATGGTGAGCTGGTGGCTGTGCTCGCGCCTGCTCTACGCGCCGCTGGCGGAGATGACGGTGCTCGCCGGCGACCTCAGCAGCATCGCGCCGGGCGAGAGCGTCGTCGTCCAGCTGTCGCCGGTGGCGGAGGGGCTGCTCGCCGACTTCGACGACGTCGAGGGCGACGTCGGCCTCTACCAGACCGACGAGTTCGCCAACCCGGCGGCGATGGTCGACTACCTGCAGTACGTCACCGACCAGGACGTCGGGCGCGCTGACGTGGCGGCGACGAAGGAATCTGGACCGAGACGGCGCCCGGCCCGCCGCCGCTCTACGACTTTACCGAAGCGGCCGCGCCCGGCGAGACCCTCTCGTTCTGCGGCGCCAACAGCG
>JBPEXA010000181.1:0-2557 GCA_052032135.1 Thermoanaerobaculia bacterium
GTGGCGGCAGCGCCGCCGGCTGTCGGCGCCGCGCGACGTCGTCCTCACCCCCTACGGCCTGGTGTCGAGCTTCGAGGCCTACTGCGCGGTCGGCGAGGAGGCGGCGCTGGCCTCGGCGCTCGCCGCGGTCGACGGCGTGGCGATCTGCGCGGTCGCGGAGGGGGATCGCTGGCGGGCGATCGGCGACGGCTGGGCGGTGACGATCGAGCGCCGCGGCGACGGCCCGTCGACCGAGTGGCGCTGGCGGCTCGCCGGGGCGGCGACCGGCGGACTGCCCGCCGAGCTCGCGGCGGTCGACGACGGCGACGGTTGGGTCGCCGACGAGGTGCTCTTCGCCGGCACCGTCGATCGCCCGCACCCCGATCCGCTCCATCGGCTGGCGGCGAGCTTCGAGGCGGTCGCCAACCCGGCGTCGGTGATCTGCTCGGTGGAGCGGGGCCGCATGTTCGGAGCGCGGGCGACCGAGCGTGCCGCCCGCTGGACGAAGGGCGCCTTGCGCTGGACGCACGGCAGTCTCGAGCGGGAGGCGAGCCTCGGCTTCGTGCTGGCGACCGATTGGCCGGCACCACCACCGTCGGCGCTGCGCTACGACCAGGCAGTCGGTATCCTGCTCGGCGGGAGCGAGCCATGAGCGACCGCACGACCCTTCCCCCCTCCGGCAGCGCCCACGCGACCGGCGAGCGCAAGGCGGAGCACATCGAGCTGGCGCTCGATCCGGCGGTGCAGCTGCGCCGCTCGGCGTTCGACGGCTACCGGCTCGAGCACCAGGCGCTGCCGGAGCTCGATCTCGACGCCATCTCCACCGCCACCCGCTTCCTCGACCGCGAGCTCGAGCTGCCGCTGCTCATCTCGTGCATGACCGGGGGGACCGAGCGGGCGGCGCGCATCAACGCGCGGCTCGCCGCCGCCGCCGAAGCGGTCGGCGTGGCGCTCGGCGTCGGCTCCCAGCGGGTGGCGCTCGAAGACGTCGACCGCGCCGCCTCGTTCGCCGTGCGCCGTCACGCGCCGTCGGTTCCGATCCTCGCCAACCTGGGGGCGGTGCAGCTCAACTACGGCTACGGCGTCGACCAGTGCCGGCGGGCGGTGGAGATGATCGAGGCCGACGCGCTGGTGCTGCACCTCAACCCGTTGCAGGAGGCGCTGCAGCCGGAGGGGCAATGCGACTTCTCGGCGCTGGCGGACAAGATCGCCGCCGTCGTCGAGGCGCTCGCGGTGCCGGTGATCGTCAAGGAGGTCGGCTGCGGGCTGTCGACGACCAGCGCCCGCCGCCTCCACGCCGCGGGCGTGCGGATCTTCGACGCCAGCGGCCTCGGCGGCACCAGCTGGGCGCGGATCGAGGGGGCGCGCGCCGGCACCCCCGAGCTCGCCGAACGGTTCGCCGGCTGGGGGATCCCGACCCCGGAGTCGATCGTCGCCCTGCGCGCCCTGCCGGGGGTGACCGTGATCGGCAGCGGCGGCGTGCGCAGCGGGGTCGACGCCGCGGTGGCGATCGCCCTCGGCGCCGACCTGGTGGGCATCGCCGGCCCGTTGCTCGAGGCGGCGGTCGCCTCGCGAGAGCGGGTCGTCGAGCTGTTGGAGACGACCCGGCGGGAGCTGCGGATCGCCATGTTCTGCACCGGCGCCGCCTCGATCGCGGCGCTGCGCTCGGTGCCGGTGGTGTGCGACCGCCGGATGGGGGGGGTCGGTTGAGCGGCGCGGGCGACCTCTCGACGCCGCCGGTGCCGGCCGCGGCGCGCGGCACCGTGCTCGCCGACCTGCTGGTGCGCACCAGCCGCACCTTCGCGCTGGCGATCCCGCTGCTGCCGACACCGGCCGACCGTCAGGTGACGACCGCCTATCTGCTGTTCCGCATCGCCGACACCTTCGAGGACGCCACCGTGCTGTGGTCGCGGGAGCAGCGGATCGAGGCGCTCGACGACTTCGAGCGGCTGCTGGCGGCGCCGGCGGTGGCCGCCGCCCGCGACCTCGCCGATCGCTGGCTGGCGACGCCGCCGACCGACCACGACGGCTACCTCGATCTGTTGCGCCACACGCCGACGGTGATCGCCGATCTGATCGAACTGCCTGCGCCGGTGCGCGAGGTGATGGCGGCGCACACCGCGCGCACCACTCGCGGCATGCGCGAGTTCGTCCGCGACGGCGCGGGTGGCGCCATCGAGCTGCGCGACGTCGAGCAGCTGCGCGCCTACTGCTACGTCGTCGCCGGCATCGTCGGCGAGATGCTCACCGAGCTCTTCCTGCTGCAGGCGGACGCCCTCGGCGGGGTCGAGGGCGAGCTGCGGCGTCGGGCGGCGGCGTTCGGCGAGGGGCTGCAGCTGGTCAACATCCTCAAGGACTCGAGCGCCGACCGCCGCGAGGGACGGGTCTTCGTTCCCCGGCGGATCGATCGCGCCGAGGTCTTCGCCCTCGCCCGCGACGACCTCGAGCGGGCGCGCGAGTACTGCCGGCTGCTGCAACGGGCGGGCGCGCCCGACGGCATCGTCGCCTTCGCCGCCTCACCGGTCGCGCTCGCCGGCGCGGCGCTCGACAAGGTCGAGCGGCTCGGGGCGGGAGGGAA
>JBPEXA010000182.1:0-3076 GCA_052032135.1 Thermoanaerobaculia bacterium
GTGACGGCGCGGCTGGCCGCGGCCGGTGTACGCTTGGCGGATGAGCGCAGGGGAAGCGGTGGCGGCGGCCACCGACGAGCTGGTCATCCACAACCCGGCGACCGGTGAGCGGGCGGGCAGCGTCACGCCGTCCGATCGCGACGACGTCCGGCGGGCGGTCGCCGCGGCGCGCGCCGCGCAGCCCGGCTGGGAGCGCCTCGGCATCCGGCGCCGCGCCGAGCTCCTCACCCGCTTCCACGACCTGCTCTTCGAGCGCGAAGCGGAGGTGCTCGACACCATCCAGCGCGAGTCGGGCAAGCCCCGTCGCGAAGCGCTGGTCGAGCTGCTGACCGTCGCCGGCACCGCCCGCTACTACCTCGTCCACGGCGAGGGGCACCTCGCCGAGCGCGACCATCCGGGGGCGACCCCCTTCATCACCGGGGCGCGGGTGATCCGGCGGCCTCACGGCGTCGCCGGCTTCATCACGCCGTGGAACTACCCGTTCATCCTGTCGATCGGCGACGCGATCCCGGCGCTGCTGGCCGGCAACACGGCGGTGATCAAGCCGTCCGAGATCACGCCGCTCAGCGCCGAGCTCGGCGTCCGCCTCCTCCACCTCGCCGGCTTCGACGACGACGTCGTCCAGCTGGTGCACGGCGGGGGCCCGGAGGTCGGCGGCGCCCTCGTCGAGGAGGTCGACTACATCGGCTTCACCGGCAGCGCGGCGACCGGCCGCAAGATCGCCGTCGCCGCCGGCGAGCGGCTGATCCCCTACTCCCTCGAGCTCGGCGGCAAGAACCCGATGATCGTGCTCGAGCGGGCGCCGATCGAGCCGGCGGTCGACGGCCTGGTCACCGGTGCCTTCTACAACGCGGGCCAGACGTGCATCGGCATCGAGCGGGTCTACGTCCAGGAGTCGATCTTCGAGCGGTTCGTCGAGCGCGCCCGCGAGCGGGCGCGAGAGGTCCGGCTCGGCTACTCCCAGGAGTGGGAGGTCGACATGGGCTGCCTGATCAGCGACGAGCACTGCGCCAAGGTGATGGGCCACATCGACGATGCGATCGCCGGTGGCGCCACCGTCGTCACCGGCGGCCGGCGCCGCCAGGACCTCGGCCCCACCTTCGTCGAGCCGACGCTGCTGACCGACGTCGACCCGGGGATGGAGCTCCACGCCGAGGAGACCTTCGGCCCGGTGGTGGCGATCTACCCGATCGTCGACGAGGAGGAGGCGGTGCGGCGCGCCAACGACACCGCCTACGGCCTCAACGCGGCGCTGTGGACCGGCCTCGACGGGGTGTCGCAGTCGCTCGCCCGCCGCATCGACGCCGGCTCGGTGCACATCAACTCGTCGCTGCTGGTCTACAACACCTTCGACGTGCCGATGGGCGGCGTCAAGGAGAGCGGCGTCGGCCGCCGGCACGGCGCCGAGGGGATCCAGCGCTTCACCCGCACCCATTCGATCGTGTCGAGCGTCACCACCGCCGGCGGCTACGAGGGGCTGCTGTCGAAGATCGACTCGCCCGGCCGCGCCCGGGCGCTGAGCCGCGCCTTCAAGCTGATGCGGCGGATCCCCGGCCTGCGCTGACCGCGGTCGCCGCCTAGCGGCCGAGCAGGCCGAGGGTGAGCGGCGGCACGTAGGTGATCAGCAGCACCCCGAGGGCGAGGATGGCGAGCGGCACGAGGGCGGCGCGCCAAACCTCGAGCAGCGGCCTGTCGAACCGATAGGCGGCGAGGAACAGATTGAGCCCGACCGGCGGCGTCAGATAGCCGAGCTCGAGGTTGGCGACGAACAGGATGCCGAGGTGGATCGGATCGATGCCGAAGGCGGCGCCGAGGGGGACGATCAGCGGCACGACCACCACGATGGCGGAGAAGATGTCCATCAGGCAGCCGACCAGCAGCAGGAAGACGTTGAGGGCCAGCAGGAAGACGAGCGGCGAGTCGATGTGGGCCTCGACCCACTCGAGCACCGCCGCCGGGATCTCGGCGTCGACCAGGTAGCTGGTGAGGCCCATCGCCACCGCGAGGATGATCAGCACGCCGCCGAGCAGCACGGCGCACTCCTCGAAGGTGGCCGCCAGCCGGCGGAGGCCGACCTCGCGGTGGACCACCGCCACGACGATCAAGGCGTAGAGGGTGGTGAACGCCGCCGCCTCGACGAGGGTGGCGAAACCGCCGAAGATCAGCACCAGCGCCACCACCGGTAAGGCCAGCTCCCACTTCGCCTGCCACGCGGCGCGGCCCGCCTCGGCGAGGGCGAACGACCGCCGCTCGGTGGCGCCACGAATCCCCTCGACCACTCCCCAGGCGGCGATCAGCGCCACCAGCAGCACGCCGGGGACGAGGCCGCCGACGAACAGCTCGCGGATCGGCACCTGGGCCACGATCCCATAGAGGATGAGCGGCAGGGCGGGCGCGAAGAGCAGGCCGAGTGAGCCGGACGCCGTCAGCAGTCCGACCGAGAAGCGGTCACGGTAGCCGTCGGCCTCGAGCGCCTGGAAGAGGAGCGCTCCGAGGGCGAGGATCGTCACCCCCGAGCCGCCGGTGAAGACGGTGAAGAAGGCACACAGCACCGCGGCGACGACGGCGGTGCCTCCCGGCACCCAGCCGAAGAGGGCGCGGAAGACGCGCAGCAGGCGCCGGGAGGAGTCGCCGCTCGCCAGCAGGAAGCCGGTGAGGGTGAAGAGCGGGATCGCCGGCAGCGTCTGCGACACCGACAGCCGGTAGGTCTCGGCCGGTACCGCGGCCGCCGGCACCCCGTCGACCAGGAAGAGGAGGACCGCCGCGCCGCCGAGAGCCGTGAAGATCGGCGCCCCGGCGAGGGTCGCCGCCGCCAGCAGCAGCAGGATCCACCCCGCGGGGCGGTCGTAGAGGGCGTCGGGATAGAGACCGGCGAGGGCGCCGGCCACGACGCCCAGCGCCGCCGCCAGCCGCGGACGCCAGCCGTCGCCCGCCCGCCACGCGATCCGCAGCGCGATCAGCGCGAAGGCGAACGGCATCACCAGCTGGGCGACCCACACCGGCAGGCCGACCGCCACCTCCGATCCGGCGTCGCGATCGATCGCCACCAGATCGCGGGCGGCGATCGCCAACAGCA
>JBPEXA010000183.1:0-3869 GCA_052032135.1 Thermoanaerobaculia bacterium
CGATCTCGCGGCTCCGGTCGACGGCGTCGTCGTCTTCCGCCGCAGTGAGGCGCTGCCCGATCATCGCGATCAGCTGCTCGATCTCGAGCCGGCGCCGCAGTGGGTCTGGTTGCAGCTCGGCATCCGCAACGACGCGGTGGCGGCGGCGCTCGCGGCGGACGGCATCACGGTGGTGCAGGACCGCTGCATGCTGGTCGATCATCGCCGCTGGCGCGGCGGCTCCGACTGACGATTTCTGGCTCGCGGACCGACAGATCCCGTCGCCGGACCGGCTGCGGAGCCCCTTTTTTCCCATCTCGCGGCGTCGCGGGGGCCGAGCAGGGCATTCTTACCCCGTCCTGGCATCGTCTGTGCACCTTCATCCGTCGAGGCCGATGAGGGCCGGAGTCGAAACGGGGCCACACGTTCACCGACGACACGATGCCGAGGACGACGAGATGCGAGTACTGGTGGTAGACGACGACCGCGCGATCTGCAGGGTGCTCGAAGCCCAGCTGGCGCGCGAGGGGTACGCGGTCGCTTCGGCCTGCGAAGGTCAGCAGGCGCTCGAGATGGCCGCCAAGACGAAGTTCGACGTCGTCCTGCTCGACCTCATCATGCCGGGCGTCTCGGGCATCGACCTGCTGCGCGAGCTGCGATCGATGGCCGTGCCCCCCGAGGTGGTGATCATGACCGGCCAGCCGGACGTCGACACCGCGGTCGAGGCGATGAAGCTCGAGGCGCACGACTACGTCATCAAACCGGTCGACCAGCCCAAGCTCAAGCAGGTGATCCGCAACGCCGGCGAACGCCGACGTCTGGAGCGCGAGAACACGGTCCTCAAGCACATCGTCTCGCAGACCGACCGCGAGAGCCCGGTGGTCAGCGCCAGCCCGCAGATGCAGTACGTGCTCGAAGTGGTCGAGCGGGTCGCCCCGGCGGTGGCGCCGGTGCTGATCACCGGCGAGACCGGAACCGGCAAGGGGCTGATCGCCAAGACGGTCCATCGCTGCAGCACCCGCGCCTCCGAGCCGCTGATGCCGATCAACTGCGCCGGCATCCAGGAGACGCTGCTCGAGAGTGAGCTGTTCGGCCACGAGAAGGGGGCGTTCACCGGTGCGCAGACGTCGAAGCCGGGCCTCTTCGAGGTCGCCGACGGCGGCACCGTCTTCCTCGACGAGATCGGCGAGATGTCCGCCACCATGCAGGCCAAGCTGCTGCAGGTGCTCGACGAGGGGCAGCTGCGACGGGTCGGCGGCACCAAGGTGCGCGAGGTCGACGTGCGGGTGCTGGCGGCGACCAACCGCGACCTCAAGAAGGAGGTCCAGGAGGGCAACTTCCGGGAGGATCTCTTCTACAGACTCAACGTGGTGCGCATCCAGCTGCCGCCGCTGCGTGAGCGGCGTGAGGACGTGCCCGGTCTCGTCGACCTCTACCTGAGGCGGTTCGCCGCGCCCGGTCAGCCACCGAAAACGGTGTCGCCGCGGGCACTGCAATACCTCAGCGAGTACAACTGGCCCGGCAACGTCCGCGAGGTGTCGAACGTGATCGAGGGCGTCGTGCTGCTCTCCCAGGGCTCGACCATCGAGGTCGAGGACCTGCCGCCGGGGGTGCGCCCGATGGGCCTGCCGACGCCGGGAGCGGACGGCGGCCCCGCCGAGCCGCCCGACTCCGAGCCGCTCTCCCTGGCGGAGATCCAGCGGCTCCACATCATGCGCACCCTCGAGTGGACCAAGGGGAAGAAGGCGCAGGCGGCCCGCATCCTCGGCATCAACGTCAAGACGTTGAACAACAAGATCAAGCGCTACAACCTCACCGTCTGACCCCCAAAATGCCCGGTCGCCGCTTCGACTGACGAAGATTGGCGGCCAGCTCGACGAGGCGCAGCGGCGTGCGGAAGCCCGCCGTGCGGGCGCTCGAGGCGTGCCCGTGGCCGCCTCGGCGCGACCCGGGATGCTCTCGCCACCGCCGCGACGAGCGGGTCTTTTTTTCACCCCCGGTAGAAACTGACCGTTGACTTCGCCCTGGTGGGGCGTGGTTCAATGCGTTCCACCAGGGGGGGACTGGAGATTCGACCGGTGTCGAACCGCACAGTCCCGAAATCGGCCGTCATGGTCCGCCGTCGATCGCGTACGCTCGCCCATCCTGCGGCCGCCCGTACCGACGGCCGGATGTGGCGTTGTCGGCTGGACAAAACGCCAAGCCGATGGGATAGTTTCGGGCCAAGCTGTGACGTTTTCCGCACCGGGTGGTCCAAGAGCTTAGGAAGTCAGGTCGCGGGGTCTCCGTGACCGCGAATCCAGGGGGGATTCGTACCTTTTCCAGATCGAGGGAGTTGGCCATGCAGACGTTCCGATCGATGATTTCGTTGACAGGGGGGAGTCGGCACCTCGCCGCGCTCGCACTCTGGCTCCTGTTCGCCGCGCTGGCGGCACCCGCGATGGCCGACATCAGCGGCACCGTTTTCCGCGACGTCGATGGTGACGGCATCAACGACGGTGGCGTCGAAGCGGGGGTCGGCGGCATCACGGTGCAGGCGTTCGGCGCCGGCAACACGCCGGTCGCGAGCACCGTCTCGGCGGCCGATGGCACCTACACCCTCAGCCTGGGAGCGGGCGACTACCGAGTCGAGTTCATCATCCCCGCCGCCCTCGATCACTTCCAGCCCGGCGCCAACCTGAGCGTCTCGGGCAACACCTCCGTCGTCTTCGCCTCCAACGGCGCCACCGGCGTCGACTTCGGCGTCATCAATCCCGGCCAGTTCTGCCAGGCCGACCCGACGATGGCCGTCAACTGCTACCTCAAGGGCGATCAGAACGACTACACGGCGTCCGGTGAGGACGTGCTGGTCTCCTTCCCCTACGATGCCGGCTGTCCCGACGAGAACTTCGACGGCGTCTGCGATTCGGGCGGCCCGGTCGACGCGCCGATGCCGACCGAGCTGGCGATCGGCGCCGAGCTCGGCACCACCTGGGGCATCGCCTACCAGCGCTCGACCGACACTCTCTTCGTCGCCGCCTTCGCCAAGCGCCACAGCGGCTTCCGCGACCACGGCGACACCGGCCTGATCTTCCGGGTCGACGACGCCTCCCTCGGCGTCGCCGCCACCGTCTCCGACTACGCCGACCTCGACGCCCTCGGCTTCGACACCGCCGACAAGGTCGCCTACCCGGGCGCCGACGACGGCGACCCCCACCCGGCGCCGACCGAGACCTGCACCTCGGCGATCCCCGGCAACGCCGGCTCGACCAACGACAACTGCTGGCTGCACGACCCCGACACCTACGCCGAGGTCGGCAAGATGTCGCTCGGCGACATGGACATCTCGGACGACGAGTCGACGCTGTGGGTCATCAACATGTTCGACAACTCGCTCTACTCGTTGCCGGTGCAGACGGCGCCGGTGGTGGCGGGCGACATCTCGAGCTTCGCGCTGCCGACCCCCGCCTGCAACGGCAACCTGCGGCCGATGGCGGTCGCCTTCGAGGACGGGCTGGTCTACACCGGCATGGTCTGCGACGGCCCCGCGGTCTCCGACCTGCGAGCGTACGTCCACTCGTTCGACCCCGACAGCAGCACCTTCACCGAGGTGCTCAACGAACCCCTCGACTATCCCCGCGGGCTGGCGGTCAACGGCCCCGGCACCTCGGATCTGGCGGCGGACTGGAATCCGTGGTCGGACGACTTCCTCTTCACCAGCGAGGGCGGGCCGATTCTCGGTCCGGTGTTCGGCGACGAGGTCGCCTACCCGCAGCCGATGCTGGCCGACATCGAGTTCGATCGCGGCGACATGATCCTCGGCTTCCGCGACCGCTTCTCCGACCAGTCGGGATTCGACGACGGCACGCCCGACAACACCCTCAACCGTGAGTGGCGCGGTGACGGTGCCG
>JBPEXA010000184.1:0-2671 GCA_052032135.1 Thermoanaerobaculia bacterium
CTCGAGATCGTGCGACTGCGCCACCGGCCGGCGGCCGCCCTGGCACCGGAGGTGGCGGCCCTGCTCTCCGAGCGCGGCTCGGTCGAGGTCGAGGCGGACGGCGAAGCGCTGGTGATCCGCGACACGGCGGCGGTGGTGCGCTCCGTGGTCTCCCTGCTGCGACGGCTCGACCAACCCCCGCGCCGGCTGCGGATCGAGGTCCAGATGGTGCGGGCGGGAGAGGCGCCGCCGTCGCCGACCGCGCCCCGGCTGTCGCCGCAGCTCGCCCGCCGGCTCCGCGAGCTGCTGCGGTTCGAGCAGTTTCGACTGCTCGCGCAGGCGGGACTGGAGGTCGAGGAAGGGGCGGCGGTGTCGCAGCCGCTCGGAGATCGCTACCGGATCGAGTTCGGCCTCGGGACGGTCGGCGAGGACGGGCGGCTGCGGTTGCGCGACTTCATCGTCTCGCGGGGCGAGGCGGACGCGATGCAGCCGTTGATCCACACCAACCTCAACCTCGAGCTCGAGCGTCCGATGGTGCTCGGCCTGGCGCAGACCGAGTCGAGCCAGCGAGCGCTGATGGTGGTGCTCACCTGTTCGTGGACGGAAGGAGGCGGTCGATGACCGCCGGCGAACGATGCAGTTCGTAGCCCGCGTCGGAACTCCAGAGGGTCAGGTCCTCGAGCAGGTCCACGAGACCGACGATCCGTCGGCGCTGCGGGAGGCACTCGAGCGCAAGGGCCTCCACGTCTTCGAGGTCCGCCGCAAGGGGGTGCTGGCGGGCATCGGCACCTCGTTCGGGGGCGGCCCCCGCAAGGTGCCGATCCGCGAGCTGCTGATCTTCAATCAGGAGCTCGTCGCGCTGCTGCGCTCGGGGCTGCCGCTGCTGCAGTCGCTCGACCTGCTGAAGAACCGGCCGACCGATCCGGCCTTCCGGGAGATGCTGGCCGAGGTCCGCAAGCGGGTGAAGAGCGGCGAGGCGATGTCGGAGGCGTTCGCCTCGTTCGGCGACCGCCTGCCGACGCTGTTCGCGCCGACGCTGCAGGCGGGCGAGCGGAGCGGCGAGCTCGAGCGGGTGCTCCACCGCTTCATCCGTTATCAGAAGCTGGTGCTCGACACCCGCAAGCGGGTGATCTCCGCCCTGCTCTACCCGACGGTGCTGATCTCGCTGTCGCTGGTGTTGATCCTGGTGATGACCGGCTACGTGCTCCCCAACTTCGAGAGCTTCTTCCAGGGCCTCGATGCCGACCTGCCGGCGCTCACCAGGGTGGTGATGAACGTCGCCGGCGTCATCCGCGGCGGTGCCGTCTGGATCGTCCTCGGGCTGGTGGCCGCCGTCGCCCTGCTGCGCCAGTGGGGGCGCACCGACACCGGCAGCCGCGCGATCGACGGCTGGAAGCTGGGGATCCCGTTCCTCGGCCAGGTCTTCGAGCGGATGGCGCTCTCCGAGTTCTGCCGCTCGCTGGCGACCCTGCTGGCCGGCGGCATCCCGATCGTGCCGTCGCTCGAGACCGCCGTGCGCGCGGTCAGCAACGCCGCCATCCGCTGGCGGCTGCAGCCGGTCCCTGCCGCCGTGCGCGAGGGGGTGTCGATGGCGCAAGCGATGGCCGCCACGGAGGTCGCCGAGGAGCTGATCGTCGACATGGTGCAGGTCGGCGAGACGACCGGCGCGCTCGACCAGATGCTGGTCGACGTCTCCAACTTCCTCGACGAGGAGGTGGAGATCCGCATGGAGCGCATCCTCGGTTTGCTCGAGCCGGCGATGTTGGTCATCATGGCGAGCTTGGTGGCGATCCTGCTGGTGGCCGTCTACCTGCCGATGTACAGCCTGCTGGGAAGCCTGTCGATTTGAGCCGCTCCGCTAGACGATCCGACGCCGGCGGCGTATCTGCCAACGGGACCGCCGCGCGCGGTGGCGAGGCCGCCACCGGTCGCGCTCCCCTCCGCACGTGGCCCTGCCGATGACGACCGACGACACCCGCCCGCTGCTCGAGACCGCCGAAGAGCTCGCCGTCAGCGGCGCCTCCGACCAGCGGCGCGCCCGCGAGCTCGCCGAGCGTCACGGGCTCGAGTTCGTCGACATGGCGGACTTCCGGATCGACAACGAGCTCTTCCGCTCGATCCCGTTCGACCTCATGCTGCGCTACGACTTCGTCCCTCAGGAGCAGCTGCGAGGGCGGTTGGCGGTGGTGATGTCCGATCCGACCGACGTCACCCGCCTCGACGAGCTCGAGCTGCTGCTCGGTCAGCCGGTCGAGGTGCGGGTCGGCGCCAGGAGCGACATCGGAGAGATCCTGCAGCGCTCGGAGAGCGCTCAGCGGGTGCTCGACGAGGCGACCGAGGACTTCCGCCTGCAGCTCGTCGGCGACGACGAGGACGGCGACGAAGTGCTGTCGATCGACCGCATCAGCTCCGACACCAGCCCGATCATCAAGCTGGTCGACTCGACGATCTTCAACGCCATTCAGCGCCGCGCGAGCGACATCCACATCGAGACCCGCGAGCACGAGGTGATCATCAAGTACCGGATCGACGGCGTGCTCTACCAGGCGATGGAGCCGATCGACAAGCGCCACCACCAGACGGTGATCAGTCGCATCAAGGTGATGGCGGAGCTCGACATCGCCGAGAAGCGCATCCCGCAGGACGGTCGCTTCAAGCTCCGCTTCGAGGGGCGGACGATCGACTTCCGCGT
>JBPEXA010000185.1:0-13483 GCA_052032135.1 Thermoanaerobaculia bacterium
ACGGCGCGATCGCCGACGCCCGCGAGGTAGTCGGCGATCAGGTCCGCGGTGCGATGCAGCCCCCGGCGCAGCTCCTCTTCGGGGACGTCGCCCGGCACCGGGGCACGCTCCTCAGCTGCCGGCGTCGGCGCGCGCCAGCTCTTCGTCGACGATCGCCGCCAGCGCGTCGTAGCCGACGGCGCCGTTGATGAAGCGACCGTTGATGAACATCGCCGGCGTGCCGCTCACGCCGACCGCCGCCCCCGCCTGCAGGTCGGCGGCCACCTCGTCGGCGAACTCGCCGCTGTCGAGGCACTGGTTGAACGCGTCGGTCTCGAGGCCGATGCGCGCCGCCTTCTCCTTGAGCTGATCGACGGTGAGGCTCTTCTGCTCCTCGAACATCAGGTCGTGCATCTCCCAGAACTTGCCCTGCTCGTGGGCGCACAGCGACGCCTCCGCCGCCTTCTGGGCGCGCGGGTGGATGCTGTTGAGGGGGAACTGGCGGAAGACGACACGCACGTCGTCACCGTAGTTCTCCATCACCTGCTCCAGCGACGGCAGCACGCGAGAGCAGTACGGGCATTCGAAGTCCGAGAACTCGACGATGGTCACCGCGGCGTCGGCGCCACCCTTGCTCGGGAAGCCGTCGCTCGCCACCTCGATGCGCAGCGGCTCGAGGTAGCTCTCGACGTCGTACTTCGCCTTCAGCGTCTTGATCAGCCCTTCGGTGAGGCCCGCCTGCTGCTGCTGCTGAAGGTACTGGCGGATCTGTCCGGCGACCTGCTCCTTGGAGGCGCGGATCTGCGCCTTGTTCTGCTCGTAGAAGGCGTCGACCTGCGCGTCGTCGACCGCCGGCACCTTGGAGGCGATCTCGGTCTCGAGCAGCTCATCGGTGGTGACGCCGCGGCTCTCCGCCTCGAGCTCGAGCAGCCGCTCGCGCACGGCGCGCTCGAGGCCCTGCTGCATCGCCTCGTGTCGCTCCCGCGCCAGGCGGGTGAGGTCGGAGGCGATCAGCGCTTCGACGTCGGCGGCGCGGACCTCGGTGTCGCCGACCTTGGCGAGCACCTCGCTGTCGGCCGCGGCGGCCGCCTTGGCGGCGTGGACGGGGCGCCCCTCCATCCCCCAGAAGGCGAGGACGAAGACGGCGGCGAACACCCCGAGGAACAGTGCCCAGGGGACGAACTTCTGGCGAGTTGACGACATCGTGAGCTCCTTGGATCGGATCTGGACGGCCGGAGCGGCCGACGAAGGGAACCGATGATAGCGGTCGTCGATTCCAATGCCAACCGCGGCGGCGGGCTGGCGGACCGGCGGACGGCCGGCGCAGCCGTGTCAGGCGGCGCCGAGCCGGCCGACGATCGCCCCCTCGAGGATCCGCTGGGCGGAGATCCCCCGCAGCCGCAGCCGAGGCTCCTCGAGGAGGTCGCCGGCGAGATCGAGCAGGCGGCGACGCGACACGCCCGGCGGCGGATCGTCGGCCGCCCGCCGCACGATCGCCGCCGCCGACGTCCACGGCCCGGACGCCCGTGGGTCCCGCCAGTCGGCCGCTTCCAGCAGCCGGCCGGCGGCGCGCAGCAGGTCGCTCGACGCGCCGCTGTCGGCGAAGGCGGCGAGCGCCGTCGCGAACCCGACGCTGGCGGCGTCGAACGCCTCCCCCGCCGGGCGGCTCCCCGCTCCGAGGAAGAGCGACATCGACCGGCTACGGAGCGTGGGGAGGAGATCGAGCTGTGACGGCGTCAGGAGGAAGAAGTGCCGCGGCGCGGTGAGGTGCGGCTCCTCGAGCGTCTTGAGCAGGGCGTTCGCCGCCTCCTGGCTGAGGGTGTCGGCGGCGGTGATCACGAACACCTGGCCCCGCGCCTCGAAGGGGGCGACCTGCGCCTCGAGCAGGAACTGCTGGGTGGCGTCGACCGAGGTCACCGTCCGCAGATCGCGGTCGAGGCGGTGGACGTCGGGGTGGAAGCCGTCGTCGTCGAGGGTGATGCGCCGGCAGTGGCGGCACGCCGCCTGCGGATCGTTCTCAGGGGTGTCGCACAGCAGCCGGCGCGCGAGGTCGACCGCGGCCGCCCGGCGCGCGCCGTCATCGCCCCCATGCACGATGACCGAGGGGTAGAGGCGCCCCTGTTCCGCCATCCGCTGGACCGCCTCGAGGTTCACGCGACCGCCTCGATCGCCTCGGTGAGCACCGCCTCGACCTGCGCCGCGGTGGCCGCCACCGAGCCGCCCGAGTCGATCACGCGGAAGCGGTCGGGCTCGGCGGCGGCGAGGGCGAGATAGCCGCGCCGCACCCGCTCGTAGAAGGCGAGGTCCTCGACGTCGAGCCGGTTGACGCGCTTCCCCTCCTCACGGCGGCCGCTCGACTGCCCGCGCCCGCGGGCCGCGGCCGGATCGAGGTCGAAGAGCAGCGTGCGGTCGGGTCGGCGGCCGCCGGTCGCCCAGCGGTCGAGCTCGAGCAGCCGCTCGATCGACTCGCCGCGACCGCTCCCCTGATAGGCGAACGTCGAGTCGGTGAAGCGATCGCACAGCACCCAGCTGCCGGCGGCGAGTGCCGGGTCGATCACCTCCCGCAGGTGCTGGCGGCGCGCCGCGAAGACCAGCAGCGCCTCGACGGCGCCGTCCGGCCGCTCCCACGGCGCTTCGAGAAACACCCGTCGCACCGCCTGACCGAGCGCCGTCCCCCCCGGCTCGCGGGACCGCACCACCGTGTGGCCGCGCGCCTCGAGCCACGCCGCCGCTCTCTCGAGGTGGGTGCTCTTGCCGCTGCCGTCCGGGCCCTCGAAGCTGATGAAGCGACCGCTCACGGCTCCTATCGTAGCGCCGCTTGCGCTACCATTCGCCTTCCCGCCGCCGCACCCCTCCGCACCGACCGCAGAGAACCCGCTCCCATGACCCGAGTTTTCGTTCCCAAGGAACGGCGCGCCCACGAACAGCGGGTCGCCGCCACCCCGGAGACCGTCGCCGCGATGGTCGAGCTCGGCCTCGACGTCGCCGTCGAGACCGGCGCCGGCGATCTCTCCCACATCGGCGACGCCGACTATCGCGACGCCGGCGCGACGGTCGTCGACGGCGACCTCGAAGCGTGGCGCGACGCCGACCTCGTCCTCAAGGTGGCGGCACCCGCCGACCACGGCGACGGTGACGAGACCACGTGGCTCGCCGCCGGGAGCGTGCTGGTCGGACTGTTGGATCCGTACGCCGATCTCGAGCGCGTGCGCCGCTGGGCGATCGGCGGCATCAGCTCGCTGGCGATGGAGCTGATCCCCCGCATCACCCGGGCGCAGAGCATGGACGCCCTCTCGTCGCAGGCCAACATCGGCGGCTACAAGGCGGTGCTGCTCGCCGCGGCCCGCCTCGCCCGCTACTTCCCGATGCTGATGACCGCCGCCGGCACCATCCGGCCGGCGCGGGTGGTGGTGCTCGGCGGCGGCGTCGCCGGGCTGCAGGCGCTCGCCACCGCCAAGCGGCTGGGCGCCATCGTCGAGGTGTCCGACATCCGCCCCGAGGTGAAGGAGCAGGTCGAGTCGCTCGGCGGCCGCTTCATCGACCTGCCGGAGATGGAGAGCGGCGAAGGGGAAGGGGGCTACGCGCGCGAGGTCGGCGAGGACTTCCTGCGGCGCCAGCGCGAGATCCTCACCCGCCGGCTGGAGAGCGCCGACGTCGTGATCACCACCGCCCAGGTTCCCGGCAAGCGGGCGCCGGTGCTGCTGAACCGCGAGATGCTCGCCGTCATGAAGCGCGGCGCGGTGGTGGTCGACCTCGCCGCGGAGCAGGGGGGCAACTGCGAGGTGACCGAGGCGGGCCGCGAGATCGACCACCAGGGGGTGACCGTCCTCGGCCCGATCAACCTGCCGGCGACGGTCGCCAGCGACGCGAGCCGCCTCTACGCCCGCAACGTCCTCGCCGTCGTCCGCCATCTGTGCGGCGAGGAGGGGCTGGCGATCGAGGTCGACGACGAGATCACCGGCGCGGCGCTCGTCACCCACGCCGGCGAGATCGTCCATCCGAGGATCGCGGCGGACGCCGGACGACAGGAGGCATCGGCCTGATGGGAGTGCTGCTGATCGGACTGTACGTCTTCGTGCTGGCGGTCTTCGTCGGCTTCGAGATCATCAACAAGATCCCGCCGACCCTCCACACCCCGCTGATGTCGGGGGCCAACGCGGTGTCGGGGATCACCCTGGTCGGCGCGATCACCGTCGCCCGCCACGGCGACCTGCGGCTGTCGAGCGTCCTCGGCGGCCTGGCGATCGCCTGCGCCACCATCAACGTGGTCGGCGGCTTCCTGGTCACCGACCGCATGCTCGGCATGTTCGGCGGCCGCAAGGACCGGCGTTGAACGCGATCCTCGAGCAGGCCGTCCCGATCCTCTACCTGCTGTCGGCGGTGCTGTTCATCGTCGGCCTCAAGGGGCTGACCAAGGTGCGCTCGGCGCGGCGCGGCAACGCGACCTCGGCGCTCGCCATGCTGATCGCCATCGTCGCCACGCTGCTCGACCTCGGCGTCGTCGACTACCGGTGGATCCTCGCCGGCCTGGTGGTCGGCGGCTCGATCGGCGCGCTGGCGGCGGTGCGGGTGGAGATGACGGCGATGCCGGAGCTGGTGGCGCTGTTCAACGGCTTCGGCGGTGGCGCCTCGGCTCTCGTCGCCCTCGCCATCCTGTGGGCGGCGGTGGTGCAGCGGGCCGCCGACGGCACCCCGGCGGCGGTCCTCGGCGGCTCCAACGCGCTGACCGCCTTCCTGTCGATCCTCATCGGCGCCCTGACGCTCTCCGGCAGCCTGATCGCCTTCGCCAAGCTCTCCGGCCGGCTGCGCGGGCGGCCGGGGTGGCTCAAGGGTCGCAACGTCGTCAACTCCGCCGGCACGCTGGTGGCGATCGGCGTCGGCCTCTACCTGACCTTCGGCGCCGCCGGCACCGCCGTCGCGCCCGCCGCCTGCGCTCTCGCCCTCGTCGCCCTGCTGCTCGGGGTGCTGATGGTGCTGCCGATCGGCGGCGCCGACATGCCGGTGGTGATCTCGCTGCTGAATTCGCTGTCGGGAGTGGCGGCGGCGGCGACCGGCTTCGTGCTCAACAACAACCTGCTGATCATCAGCGGCGCGCTGGTCGGCGCCTCCGGCCTGATCCTCACGCAGGTGATGTGCCGGGCGATGAACCGCACGCTCGGCCACGTCCTGTTCGCCGACTTCGGCGACGACGCGGCGGGCGGCGACGACGGCGAATACCACAACGTCCGCTCCTTCAGCCCGGAGGAGGCGGCCCTGGTGCTCGGCGACGCCGAGTCGGTGATCGTCGTCCCCGGCTACGGCCTCGCCGTCGCCCAGGCCCAGCACACCGTGCGCGAGCTCGCCGACCTGCTCGCCGCCCGCGGCGCCCGGGTCAGCTACGCGATCCACCCGGTCGCCGGCCGCATGCCCGGCCACATGAACGTGCTGCTGGCGGAGGCCGACGTCCCGTACGAGCTGCTGCTCGAGATGGACACCGTGAATCCCGAGTTCAAGACCACCGATGCGGTGCTGGTGGTGGGGGCCAACGACGTCGTCAACCCCGCCGCCGAGAGCGAGCCCGGCAGCCCGATCTACGGCATGCCGATCCTCAAGGTCGCCGACAGCCGCACGGTGATGGTGATCAAGCGCAGCCTCTCGCCCGGCTACGCCGGCATCAAGAACACCCTCTTCGAGCAGGACAACAACATGATGATCTTCGGCGACGCCAAGCAGGTACTGCAGGACCTCGTCAAGGAGCTCAAGGAGCTGGCGGCGTGAGCGCCCGGCTCGCGACGATCGCGCCGCTCCTCCTCGGCCTCCTCGGCGCCGCCTGCGCCGAGCGCGCGGAGGAGACGCCGGCCGCCGCCGTGCGGCGGGTGGAGAGCCCCGCCCTCGGCATCGCCATCGCCGATCTCCCCGCCGACTTCGAGGTCGCCGACGACGCCGGGGAGACACTCCGCCTCGATGCGACCCATCCGACCGGCGGCAGGGTCGAGGTGACGGTCGGCGAGCCGGAGAACGGTCTCAACCTGCAGGCGGAGGTGGTGCGCCGCGGCGACGCCTTCCGGGCGATGCCGGGCGGCGAGTACAACGGCTCCCGGGAGCTCGGCACGCCGTTCGGCCCCGCCTACTATTCGCGGGGCTCGTACGACACCGCCGACGGCGGCCGCGAGGAGCAGACGTGGATCTACGCTCTCCATCCGAGCGGCGAATCGCGCCTGCTCACCCTCGCCTACAGCTACCCCGCCGGCGAAGGGCAGTCGCGCGTCAACGAGCTGCTCGGGCTGCTGGGCGAGATCGAAGCGCTGCTCGGCGCCGGCCCGCCCCCCGGCGACGACGGCTGAGCGCCGGGACGCCCCTCAGGCGACGGCGTCGCCGCGGTACTGCAGCTGGTAGAGGCGGTGGTAGATGCCGCCGGCGTCGACCAGCTCCTCGTGCGTCCCCTGCTCGCGCAGCCGCCCCTTGTGGAGCACCAGGATGCGGTCGGCGCGGCGGATGGTCGACAGCCGGTGGGCGATCACCAGGCTGGTCCGCCCCTCGAGCAGCCGGGCGAGCGCGCGCTGGATGAGCTGCTCGGTCTCGGTGTCGATCGACGACGTCGCCTCGTCGAGGATCAGCACCCTGGGATCGAAGGCGAGGGCGCGGGCGAAGGCGATCAGCTGCTTCTGACCGACGCTCAGCCCCGCTCCCCGCTCGCGCACGGGGGCGTCGAAGCCGCCGTCGAGCCGGGCGATGAAGTCGGCGGCGCCGACCTCCTCGGCCGCCGCCTCGATCCGCTCCCGCGGGAGGTCGGCGCCCAGCCGCAGGTTGGCCTCGATGGTGCCGGAGAAGAGGAAGACGTCCTGGAGGACGAGGCCGATCGCCGACCGCAGCGCCTCGAGGTCCCAGCGGCGGACGTCGACGCCGTCGACCGCCACCGTCCCGCGATCGACGTCGTAGAAGCGCAGCAGCAGGCTGGCGAGCGTGCTCTTGCCGGCACCGGTGTGGCCGACCACCGCCACCGTCTCCCCCGCCGCCACCGAGAAGTCGACCTCCTCGAGCACCGGCTCGCCGTCGACGTAGGCGAAGTCGACGGCGTCGAACTCGACCTCGCCGCGCACCGCCTCGGGCGCGAAGCCATCGGCCGGCGACACCACCGCCGGCCGGCTGTCGACGAGCTCGAAGATCCGCTCCGAGCTCGCCATCGCGCTCTGCAGGATGTTGACCTTCTCCGACAGGTCGGCGAGCGGCTGGTAGAAGCGCTGGGCGTACTGCAGGAAGGCGACCAGCACGCCGAGGGAGAGCGCGCCGCCGACCACCCGCGCCCCGCCGTACCAGACGATGAGACCGATCCCCAGCGCCGTGATCAGCTCGACCATCGGATAGTAGACGGCGTAGTAGAAGATGGTGTCGAGGTTCGCCTGCCGGTGGTCGTCGTTGATGCCGCTGAAGCGCTCGCCGGTGTGGCGCTCGCGCCCGAACAGCTGGACGACGCTGATGCCGGTCAGCTGCTCCTGGAAGAAGGCGTTGATCTTCGCCAGCCGCAGCCGCACCCGGCGGTAGCCGTCGCGCGCGCGGCGCTTGAACCAGACGGTCAGCGCCAGCAGCAGCGGGAGGATGGCGAAGGTGGCGACGGCGAGCCGCCAGTCGAGCCAGAAGAGCACGACGACGATGCCGCCGAGCAGCACGATGTCGCCGAAGATCGACACCAGCCCGGCGGTGAAGAGCTCGTTGAGGGCGTCGACGTCGTTGGTGACCCGCGTCACCAGGCGTCCGATCGGGTGACGGTCGAAGTAGTCGATCGACTGCGCCTGCAGACGTCCGAAGATGTCGCGACGGAGGTCCGCCATGATGTGCTGCCCCATCATCTGCATGACGATCCCCTGGGCGTAGAGCACCGCCGCCGCCAGCACCAGCGCCACCATGTAGACGGCGGCGACCAGCAGCAGCCCGTGGGCGGGCGGTGCGGCGGCGAGGGTGGGCGCCGTCGCCTCCAGCCAGCGGGCGACGGTCGAGCTCCCGCCCTCGGGACGGATGAAGAGATCGAGCGCCAGCGCGGTGACCAGCGGTCCGATCAGCTGCAGCACGGACGAGACGACGATCAGTGTCACCGCCACGACGGCGCTGCCGCGGTACGGGCGCAAGTAGCCGAGCAGGCGCGCGAAGAGGCGGGCGTCGTAGACCTGCCCGACCGGCGCTTCCTCGTGGAGGCTCTCGAGGTCCGACATCGGCGCCACGATAGCAAGCCCCACCGGTTTTCCGACGCAACGGTGGTCGATCTGTGACATTCCTCTCTGGGGTTGGTACGATGGGCTGGTATATGCTGCGAAAAGCCTGTCGCCACGGGCATTTATAGGGCCAGCCACCATGACGATGACGCTCAACGAGATGTTGAAGGAGACCGTCGAGCGCGGCGCGTCCGACCTCCACATCACCACCAACTCTCCTCCCCAGATCCGGATCGACGGCGTTCTGGAGGCGCTCAATCACCCCGAGATGACGCCGACCCAGACCAAGCAGCTGTGCTACTCGATCCTCACCGACAAGCAGAAGCAGCGGCTGGAGGAGAACCTCGAGATCGACTTCTCGTTCGGCATCAAGGGGCTCGCCCGCTTCCGCGCCAACGTCTTCAACCAGCGTGGCGCCCTCGCCGGCGCCTTCCGCCAGATCCCGTTCGAGATCCGCACCTTCCGCGAGCTCGGGATCCCCGCCGGCGTCGAGAAGCTGGCCGACAAGCCGCGCGGACTGGTGCTGGTGACCGGGCCGACCGGCTCCGGCAAGTCGACGACGCTGGCGACGATGCTCGACAAGGTCAATCGCGAGCGCAACGAGCACATCGTCACCATCGAGGACCCGATCGAGTACCTCCACTCGCACAAGAGCTGCATCGTCAACCAGCGTGAGCTGGCGAGCGACACCCACTCGTTCGCGAACGCGCTCAAGTCGGTGCTGCGCCAGGACCCCGACGTGGTGCTGGTCGGCGAGATGCGCGACTACGAGACGGTCGAGGCGGCGCTGCGCATCGCCAAGACCGGCCACCTGACGTTCGCCACCCTGCACACCAACTCGGCGGCGCAGACGATCAACCGCATCATCGACGTCTTCCCGCCCCATCAGCAGGGCCAGATCCGCGTGCAGCTCTCCTTCGTGCTCGAAGGCATCGTCTGTCAGACGCTGCTGCCGCGGGCGAGCGGCAAGGGGCGGGCGCTGGCGATGGAGATCATGGTGCCCAACTCCGCCATCCGCAACCTGATCCGGGAGGACAAGGTCCACCAGATCTACGGCATGATGCAGACCGGTCAGGCGAAGTACGGCATGCAGACCTTCAACCAGTCGCTGGCGGCGCTCTACTTCCGCCGCCAGATCACCCTTCAGACCGCGCTCAACCGCTCGTCGAAGCCCGACGAGCTGCAGGAGATCATCAGCCGCGGCGCCGGCTCGCTCAACCCGACGCTCGGCGCGGCCCAGACCCAAACCGTGAGGACCTGACATGCCGAGTTTCGTCTGGAAAGGCCGCGGACGAGGCGGCCAGTTTCAAGAGGGGGTGGTCGTCGCCGACAGCCGCGACGCGGCGGTCGCTTCGCTGCGACGCCAGCAGATCCGGATCTCGTCGATCCGGCAGCGCGGGCGGCAGATCCCCTTCATGCCGCGCCTGCCGAGTCGCATCGGCATCAAGAACATCGCCATCTTCACCCGTCAGTTCTCGGTGATGCTCGACGCCGGCCTGCCGCTCGTCCAGTGCCTGGAGATCCTCGGTGAGCAGCAGGAGCACCGGAAGTTCCGCGAGATCATCGACCAGGTGCGCGGGGACGTCGAGAGCGGCTCGAGCCTCGCCGACGCGATGCGCAAGCACCCGGCGGCGTTCGACAACCTCTACTCGAGCATGATCGCCGCCGGCGAGGCGGGCGGTATCCTCGACATCATCCTGCAGCGGCTGGCGACCTATCTCGAGAAGGTCTACAAGCTGCGCAGCCAGATCCGCTCGGCGCTGATCTACCCGGTCACCGTCATCGTCATCGCGGTGATCGTCGTCTGGGTGATCCTCTGGAAGGTGATCCCGGTCTTCACGCAGCTCTTCGCCGGCCTCGGCGGCGAGCTGCCGTGGCTCACCCGGGTGGTCGTCAAGATGAGCAACGTCGTCGCCAGCTATTCGTGGCTGATCGCCATCGCGCTCGTCTTCATCGGCTTCGCGATCCGCGGCTACTACCGCACCTACCGCGGGCGGCGGGTGATCGACGGTCTGCTGCTGCGCACCCCGGTCTTCGGGCCGCTGATCCAGAAGATCGCGGTCGCCCGCTTCTGCCGCACCCTCGGCACCCTCACCTCTTCGGGCGTGCCGATCCTCGACGGCCTCGAGATCACCGCCCGCACCTCGGGCAACGCGATCGTCGAGGACGCGGTGATGGCGGTGCGCAAGAGCGTCGAGGAGGGCAAGACGCTCAGCGGCCCGCTGCGCGAGACCAAGGTCTTCCCGCCGATGGTGGTGCAGATGGTCAACGTCGGTGAGCAGACCGGCGCTCTCGACCAGATGCTCTCCAAGATCGCCGACTTCTACGAGGAAGAGGTCGACACCGCGGTCGCCGGCATGATCAAGCTCCTGGAGCCGATCATGATCGTCTTCCTCGGCGGCATCATCGGTGTGATCGTGACGGCGATGTACCTGCCGCTCTACACGATCCTCGGCCGCATCTCGTAGGCGAGGACACCGCGCGGTGGATCGCGAGCCGACGACCGCTCCCGAGATCTTCGACGAAGACCGTCTCGCCCGGCAGCTCGGGCGGGCGATCTTCCTGCGCCTGCTCGCGATCCTCAGCTTCCTGTTCGCCTTCTTCCTGCTCCGCGTCTTCCTCGACGCGCCGGCAGCCGGGTCGCTGCGCGACGGCCTCATCTACGCCCTGCTGCTGGGGGCGATCGCCGTCAACCTCGGCTTCCTGCTGATCCTCAACGTCGGCCGGATGCCGATCCGGTCGCAGGTGGCGCTGCAGGTGTCGAGCGACCTGCTGCTGACGACGGCGCTGGTCTTCCTCTTCGGCGGCGGCAACTCGCCGTTCACCGCCCTCTACTTCGTCGTCATCATCCTCGTCGCCACCTCGCTCGGCCGCCGCTGGGCGCTGACCACGGCGCTGGTCGCCTGGGTGCTCTACGCCGCCGCGGCGCTCACCCGTCACTTCGGCTGGATCCCCGGCACCGAGGCGAGCGGCGATCCGCTCACCGACGTCGGCAACGGCCTCGCCTTCCATCTCATCGGCTTCGTGCTGGTGGCGGTCCTCGCCTCCCGGCTGGCTCGGGAGATGTCGCGCGTCAAGCGCGACCTGGCGCGGCTCGAGGACCTCCATCGCGACATCATCGAGTCGATCCCGAGCGGGCTGATGACGCTCGACGCCGACGGCCGCATCGTCACCTCCAACGTCGCCGCCAACTGGATCCTCGGCCTCACCCACGACCCTCCGGTCGGCCGCCGGATCCAGGAGACCGGCCTCTTCGAAGAGCAGACGTGGGAGGAGATCCTCGCCGGCGCCGGCGACCCGCACGCCCGCAACGAGGTGCTGTTCGACCGCAACGGCGACCTGCGCCCGATCGGCTTCTCGCTCACCGAGCTCGCCTCCGGATCGGGAAGCTCCTCGGCCCACATCCTCGTCTTCCAGGACCTGCACGACTGGAAGCGGCTGCAGGCGGAGGTGCACCTCAAGGAGCGGATGGCGGCGGTCGGCGAGATGGCGGCGGGGATCGCGCACGAGATCGGCAACCCGCTGGCGGCGCTCTCCGGCTCGGCGCAGATGCTGCAGCCGAGCCTCGCCGAGGGCTCGAAGCAGCGCACCCTGCTCGACATCATTCTCAAGGAGAGCCAGCGGCTCGATCGCACCATCAAGTCGTTCCTGCAGTTCGCGCGACCGAAAGAGCGCGCCAGCGTCCGCTTCGACGTCGCCGCGCTGCTGCGCTCCAACACCGAGCTGCTGCGCAACAGCGACGAGGTGCTCCCCGGGCACACCATCGAGCTCGACCTCGACGTCGAGGGGGCGCAGATCATCGGTGATCCCGACCAGATCAGCCAGATCTTCTGGAACCTCGCCCGCAACGCCGTTCGCGCCTTGCCGCAAGAGGGGCGGATCGAGGTTCAAGGTACACTGCTCGAGGACGTCTACAGGATTCGCATCCGGGACGACGGCCGAGGGATGAGCGAGGAGACCCGCGCCACCCTCTTCGATCCGTTCCAGTCGTCCTTCCGGGGCGGCACCGGCATCGGCATGGCCATCGTGTACAGGATCGTCGAGGAGCACGGGGGCCGGGTCTCGGTCGACAGCGCGATCGATCGCGGCACGGTGGTGACCGTCGAGCTGCCGGCGACGCGGGCGGCGACCATGGTGGCGGCCGGATGACCGCCCGGATCCTCGTCGTCGACGACGAGCAGAGCATGATCGACTTCCTCGAGGTCCTCCTCGCCGAGGAGGGGTACGAGGTGGCGACCGCGCAATCGGTCGGCGAGGGGAAGGAGAAGTGGGAGGCGGGCGACTTCAACCTCGTCCTGTGCGACATCATGATGCCGGACGGCAGCGGTCTCGAGCTGCTCGAGGAGATCCGCACCCGCAACTCCTCGGCGTCGGTGATCATGATGACCGCCTACACGTCGACCAAGACCGCGATCGACGCCATGAAGCTCGGCGCCTACGACTACCTGTCGAAGCCGTTCGACGTCGAAGAGATCAAGGTGACGGTGCAGAAGGCGCTCGAGAAGAGCGAGCTGGTCGACGAGAACGTCTACCTGCGGCGCGAGCTCGAGCAGAAGTACCGCTTCTCCAACATCATCGGCCACAGCCGGAAGATGCAGGAGATCTTCGCTCTGATCGAGCGGGTGGCGCGCACCAGCTCGACGATCCTGCTCGAAGGCGAGAGCGGCACCGGCAAAGAGCTGATCGCCCGCGCGATCCACTACGCGGGCCCGCGCTCGGCCTCCAAGTTCCTGTCGGTCAACTGCGGCGCGCTGCCCGAGACGCTCCTCGAGAGCGAGCTGTTCGGCCACAAGCGGGGGGCGTTCACCGGCGCGGTGACCGAGAAGAAGGGGATGTTCCAGGCGGCCAACCGCGGCACCCTGCTGCTCGACGAGATCGGCGAGATGACGCCGCCGATGCAGGTGAAGCTGCTGCGGGCGCTGCAGGAGAAGAAGATCCGGCCGGTCGGCGGCAACACCGAGGAGCGGGTCGACACCCGCATCATCGCCGCCACCAACCAGGACCTGCGGCAGATGATCCACACCGGCGAGTTCCGCGAGGACCTCTACTACCGCATCAACGTCATCCCGATCCGGGTGCCGCCGCTGCGCGAGCGCCGTGAGGACATTCCGCTGCTGGTCGACTTCTTCGTCAAGAAGTACAGCGACGAGATGGGGATCGATCCCCCGAAGATGACGGCCGACGCCATGCGGCTGCTCGAGAACTACCACTGGCCGGGCAACGTCCGCGAGCTCGAGAACGTGATCGAGCGGGCGCTGGCGCTCGCCTCGACCGACACGCTGACGCTCGACGACATCCCGACCCATCTCCTCCGGGGC
>JBPEXA010000186.1:0-3994 GCA_052032135.1 Thermoanaerobaculia bacterium
CGTCGCTCATGGAGCGCTTCTATCGCGAGATGGCGGCCGGCGCCGCCCCGGCCGCCGCTCTGCGGACCGCCAAGCTCGAGAGCCTCGAGGACCCGGTCCGCGCCCACCCCTTCCACTGGGCGCCGTTCGTACTCATCGAGGGGGCGCGATCGCTGGACCCGATGGCCGCCGCAACGACAACGGGGCCCCCCGCCAGGGAGGCCCCGTAGGGATCGGACGGCGATCAGGTACCGGTGCCGCCGCCCTCTTCTTGACGATCGCCCTCTTCGTCGTCTGGCATGTTTGGCCTCCTTAGGAAGACGCTCCACCCTCAGCCCCGCTCCGAGGAGCGGTCCCTCGAGGCCCCGGGCCTTCGGTCGCGCCGCCACGACGGCGTCGCTCTGCCCCGGGTGATGTTATCGCGATCGATCGCCGCCGGCCGAAGCGATCATCGCCTCGGCGTGGGTTCGGGAGGCGTCCGACTGCTGGTCGCCCGCCAGCATGCGGGCGATCTCCTCGACACGGTCCTCGTCGGTCAACCTCTCGACGGCGGTCCGCGTGCGGCCGGCCGACACCGCCTTGCGGATGCCGAAATGAGCGTCCGCGAAGCTGGCGACTTGAGCCAGGTGGGTGACGGCGAGGACCTGACCGTCGGCCGCCAGCCGCCGCAGCTTGCGGCCGAGAGCCGACGCGGCTTCGCCGCCGAGTCCGGCATCCGCCTCGTCGAACACCATCGTCGTCCGGCCGTCGACGTCGGTCCTCGCTGCCAGCCGCAGGCCGAGGAAGATGCGCGACAGCTCGCCGCCGGAGGCGCTGGTCGCCAGTGGACGCGGCGCCTCCCCCGGGTTGGCGGCCAGCCGCATCTCGAAGCTGTCGATCCCGGTCGCGCCGAAGGCGATCGGGGTGCCGTCGATCACCAGCGGGCTGTCGGCCTCGGAGCGCCGGCCGACATCGACCGTCAGCCGCGCCTTCGCGAGCCCGAGATCGGCGAGCTCCGCCTCCGCCGCCGCGATCAGATCGTCCGCCCAGCGGCGGCGCTCGGCCGACAGCCGGACCGCCGCTTCGCGGTAGGCCTCGAGGGCGGCGGCGACCTCCGCTTCCAGCTCGGCACTGTCCTCGAGATCGCCGGTGAGCGACTCGAGCTCCGAGGCGGCGGCGGCACGGTGGTCGAGCACGTCGGCGACGGAGTCGCCGTACTTGCGCCGTAGGCGATCGATCTCCAGCAGCCGTTCCTCGATCTGGTTGAGCCGCGAGGGATCGGCGGCGACCGCATCGAGGTTCGCCCGCATCGCCCGCGCCACCTCTTCGGCACGGACGCGCAGCTCCTCGAGCTCCGCCAGCCAATCGGCGGCGGCGGGCTCCCAGTCGACGATCTTCTTCAGCGCCGTTTCGGTTCTCGCCAGCCGCTCGACCGCGGCGCCGTCGTCCTCGGCGAGGTCGAGGTGCCCCTGCCCGAGCGCCGCGCCGATCTGCTCCGCGTGCCGGAGGCGCTCCCGCTCCGCCCGCAGCTCGAGGTCTTCGTCGACCTCGAGGCGGGCGGCATCGATCTCCGTCGTCTGGAAGCGGAGGAGGTCGACGCGCTCCTCCTGCGCGCGTCGATCGCCCTTCACCCTCTCGAGGCGCTCGGCCAGCGAGCGGTAGGTCGCATGGCGGTCGGCAACCTCCGCGAGCAGCGGGAGAGCGGCGGCGCCCCCTCGGCCGTCGATCATCGCGCGCTGCGTCTCGGCCGTCGCCAGGGCGAGCTCCTCGCGCTGGGCGTGGATCCTCAGCAGCGGAGCGGTCACCTCGCGCAGCAGGCGCACCGTCGCCGGCTGGTCGTTGACGAAGGCGCGGTTGCGCCCCTCGCGTCCGATCTCGCGGCGGACGACCAGCGCCTCGCCCTCGGCGTCGACACCCACCGCCTCCAGGGTGCGGGTGACGTCGGCCGTCGCTTCGAAGCGGCCGCTGACCACCAGCCGCTCGGCGCCGGTGCGGATGAGATCGGCGCTCGCGCGGGCGCCGCGCAGCAGGGCGAGGGCGTCGACGACGATCGACTTCCCAGCACCGGTCTCCCCGGTGAGGACGTTGAGCCCGCGCTCGAACTCCACCGTCGCCGCCTCGATGACGGCGAGATCGCGGACGTGCAGGTCGAGCAGCAAGCGGCCGGATCTCCGGTCAGGCGGAGGGGATGAAGTCCGGATCCTGCTGCGCCCGGCGCTCGAAGCTCAGGAAGTCGTAGTAGCCGCAGCGGGAGCTGCCCGGATACCTGCGGCAGATCCCCGGCCGCGCCGCGTAGACGGTGCACGCTCTCGAATCCCGGTCGAGGAAGCGGCAGACGGAGTCGTAGACGTGGTCGTGCCGGTGGCGCAGGACCCGCTCTCCGTCGCCGGCGCCTCGTTTGGTGAAGCGCTCACGGGCGGTGTCGACGGGGAGGTCGAAGAACTTCGCCAGCCGGCGGATGTCCGCCGGGGTGGTGGGGATTCGAGGGTAGGAGCAGCAGTAGGCGGGGCACTTCCCGCAGTCGTAGAAGACCGGCAGCGAGCCCACCCGCGGCTACTGGAAGCGCGCGATCAGCGCGTCGGGGTCGTGGAGACTGATCCGGTGGGTGGGATCGACGGAGATGAATCCGCTCTCCTTGAAGTCGACGATCACCTGGTTCACGCGCTCTCTCGACGCCCCGACCAGCGAAGCGACGTCGCTCTGCGTCAGCCGTAGCGGGATCCTCATCCCCACCGGCTCGATCGGCTCGCCGTACTGCTGGGCGAAGGCGACGATCTGGCGGGCCACCCGACCCCGGACGTCGAGCGTCGACAGCGCCTGGATCTGCTCGTTGGCGAGCCGCAGCCGGCGGGCGGTGAGCCGCACCAGGTTGTAGCTCAACTCGTTCATCTCCTTGAGACAGCGATGGAACGAGTCGCGATCGATCGCCACCGTCTCGCACTGCTCGAGGGCGACGACGTTGGCCGAGCGCCCGGCGCTGCCGACCATGCTCATCTCGCCGAACGTGTCGCCGGGACCGAGGAAGGCGAGGATCACCTCCGAGCCGTCGATCTGATCGACGTAGATCTTCACCGTCCCTTCGAGCAGGACGAACACCAGCTCGCCGCGATCGGCGACGCTGATGATGTTGGTGCCCGAGGAGAACACCTTCTTGTGCATCAGCCGGTTGAGCTCTTCCAGGTCCTCCTGTCCGACCCCTTCGAATAGAGGGATGGACGAAAGAACATTGAGGTCCTCCACGGCTGGCATGTCGTCTCCTTCGATCTGGGGCCGGTGGCGAGGCGCTGCGCTCGATCTTAGCAGGCGGTCGATGCCGCCGGAGCCGTCAACGGAAGCCGAGCGAGGCGCGGACGACGTGACCGGCGACCTCGGGATTCTCCCGCAGCCGCCGCACCGAGTACTGGTACCAGTCGGGGCCGTAGGGGACGTAGATCCGCAGCCGGTGCCCGCGCGCGATCAGCAGATCCCGGAGCTGCTCGTCGACGCCGAGGAGCATCTGGAACTCGTACTCCGAGCGGTCGAGACCGTGACGATCGATCAGCGCGTCGGCGGCGCAGACCAGGTACTCGTCGTGCGTCGCGATGCCGACGTAGACCCCCTGCCGCATCAGCTTGTCGAGCGCCGCCACGAAGTTGTGGCGCACCGTCTCGTACCCCTTCCACGCCACCTCGCGCGGCTCGATGTAGATCCCCTTGCACAGCCGGACGTTGGCGTCGTCGCGCGGCAGGGCCGCGATGTCGTCGAGCGTGCGCCTCATGTAGGCCTGGAAGACGACACCGAGATTCCGGTGGCGCTCGCGCAGCTGCCGGTAGATGTCGAGGGTGGCGTCGGTGGTGGTGCGGTCTTCCATGTCGAGCCGCACGAAGTTGCCGTGGCGGGCCGCCGCCTCGACGATCGCCTCGACGTTGTCGCGGCAGAAGTCGTGGTCGATCTCGAGCCCCAGCATCGTCAACTTCAGCGACACGTTGCCGTCGATCCCCTGCGCCTCGATGGCGTCGAGCAGGGCGACGTACTCGTCGACCGCCTCGATCGCCTT
>JBPEXA010000187.1:0-11105 GCA_052032135.1 Thermoanaerobaculia bacterium
AGAGCGCCGACGTCGCCCTGCTGGTGATCGACGCGGCGGCCGGCGTCACCTCCGGTGATCTGGCGATCGCCGGCGCGGTGTGGGAGATGGGCAAACCCGGGGTGGTGGTCGTCAACAAGTGGGACCTGCTCGACGACGAGCGGCGGCGGGAGCTGGAGGAGACGTGGCCCCGGCTGGCGTCGCTGATGGCCTCGCCGCGTCGCGTCAACACGTCGGCGACGACGGGGCGCGGGATCGACAAGATCTTCCCGGCGGTCCGCGATCTGCTCGAGACGCTCGACCGCACCTTCGCCACCTCCGAGGTCAACGAGCTGTTCCAGCGCCTGGTCGCCCGCCACCACCCACCGACCCACCACGGCCGCCCGTGGAAGCTCTACTACGCGACCCAGGTGGCGAGCTCGCCGCCGACCTTCATGCTGTTCTCGAACCGCGTGCTCCAGCGCTCGGACAGCTATCGCCGCTACCTCGAGAACGGCCTGCGCGAGGCGCTCGGCTACGCCGGCGTCCCGATCCGCCTGGTCATCCGCAAGCGCAGCTGAGCTCGCCCCGATGCTCGAAAACCCTTGAATGGTGGGGGAGCGACCTCCTATACTTCAAGTGACACTTGAGAGAGATCGCTTGAACTTCGAGGGCCGTGCGCCCCTCCCTCCACCCGCTCCATCGACCGCAGACATCGACCCTTCATGACCGACGAGCGCCCGAGGCCGAGCCGCACGAAAGCGGATCTGGTCGACCTCGTCTACCGCAGCCACGGAGGGATCACCAAGCACGAGGCGGCCGAGATCGTCGATTCGATCTTCCGCACCATGAAGTCGAGCCTGCTCGACGGTCAGGCGGTGAAGATCCAGAACTTCGGCGTCTTCGAGGTGGTGCCGCGAAGGGGGCGGATGGGGGTCGATCCGTCGAGCGGCGAGCGGATCTTCATCCCCCCGCGCAACGGGCTCAGCTTCCGCCCCGCCCACCGCCTCAAGGAGGCGGTGTTCAAGGGCGGCGACGACGACTAGCGGCGGATGGCGAGCGTGGCGACCAAAGAGAAGCTCTATTACAAGATCGGCGAGGCGTGCAAGATCCTCGACATCCAGCCGTACGTGCTGCGGTACTGGGAGACCGAGTTCACGGCGCTCGAGCCGAGCAAGAGCAAGTCGGGGCAGCGGGTCTACGGCGAGGAGGACTTCGAGCTCATCCGCCGGATCAAGGAGCTGCTCTACGACGAGGGCTTCACCATCGCCGGCGCCAAGAAGAAGCTCGAGAGCGAGATGGCCGACGGCGGGGTCAAGACCGCGTCGCGCAAGTCGAGCGCCAAGGCGTCGTCGGGGAAGCAGCAGGCCGCCGACGACGGGACGGCTGTGGAGCTCGCCTCCGTCCGCGAGGGCGTCGGCAAGGCCCTCGAGCAGGCCAAAGAGCTCCTCGATCTGCTCGACGGCTGAGCGCTGCCGATCGACCCCGCCGATCCCGTCGGGGTGTCGGAGCGCTCCTCGCCCTGGGGATCCTCTCCGCCGGGGGTGCGATCGTCGGGTCGTCCGAGCCCGAGCCCGTCGAGAGGCTGACCCGGCTGATGGCCCGCAGCGGTCAGCCGTCCGTCTCGCCGGACGGTGATCGGATCTCGTTCGTCTCCAACGCCGGCGGTTCGTGGCAGGTGTGGATCCTGCGCCGCGGTGAAGGGCGACCGAGGCGGGTGACCGACCACGACGGGCCGCTGGGCTGGCCGAGCTGGTCGCCGGACGGCGAGCGGCTTCTCTACTACGGCGAGACGGAGGACGGCTATCGCCTTTTCGAGCTCGACCCTGCGACCGGCGCTGCGCGACCGCTGCTGCCGAGCGACCACCCCGACTTCCGCCCGTCGCTGTCGCCGGATGGCGGGCGGCTGCTGTTCGATCGGTTCGGCTCGACGGAGCCTCGCAACCACGATCTCTTCGCTCTTGACCTCGTCGACGGATCGCTCGCTCGCCTCACCCGCCATCCCGGCTACGACTCGGACGGCCGCTGGTCGCCCGACGGCGCGCGGATCGTCTTCCACTCCGATCGCGACGGCCCGAGTCGCCACCACCCGCAGATCTACTCGATGGCGGCCGACGGCAGCGACCTCCGGCGCTTGACCTCGGGCCCCGCCAGGAATGCCTACCCCGCCTGGTCTCCGGACGGTCGCCGGATCGTCTACACCTCCGAGCTCGACGGCAACCGCGACCTGTGGTGGATGCGCGCCGACGGGTCCGAGCCACGGCGACTGACCCGTCACCCGGGCTTCGACGGCGACCCGATCTGGAGCCCCGACGGCGGTTCGATCGTGTTCGCCACCGACCGTTTCGACGGCCGGATCGAGCTGGCTCGGCTGGCGATCGATCGGCTCCCCTGACCGCGCACCGCGGCACAATCCACAGTGGGAAGGCGGTCGGCTCCGTACCATCTCGGCGTGCGCCCGCAACACCGCATCGCCTGGGTTCCGGTCGTCGCCATCACGGCGGTCGCCGGAGCGGTCGGCGCGACCGACTACGACGTCGGCCCGGGGCAGCCGCTGGCGACGATCGGCGAGGTGCCGTGGGAGACGCTGGCGCCCGGCGACCGCGTGCGCATCCACTGGCGCGCCGAGCCCTACCGGGAAAAGTGGGTGATCAACGCCCGCGGGACCGCCGCCGAGCCGATCGAGGTGCTCGGCGTTCCCGGGCCCGGCGGTGAGCGGCCGGTGATCGACGGCGACGGCGCCGTCACCCGCCTCGAGCTCGACTACTGGAACGAGGTGCGCGGCGTGATCAAGGTCGGCGGATCGAGCGTGCCCCCCGACGGTCTGCCGGCCCACGTCGTCATCGCCGGTCTCGAGATCCGCTCCGCCCGACCGCCGTACACCTTCACCAACGACTCCGGCGGCGTCGAGACCTACGCCGACAACGCGGCGGCGATCTACGTCGAGAAGGGGGAGCAGCTGGTGATCCGCGACTGCGAGCTCCACGACGCCGGCAACGGACTGTTCATCGGCGACTTCGACGGCGACACCCGCGACATCGTCATCGAGCGCAGCTCGATCCACTCCAACGGCATCGACGGCAGCGCCTTCCAGCACAACACCTACACCGCCGCGATCGGCATCACCTACCAGTTCAACCAGTTCGGCCCGCTGCGTGCCGGCGCCGACGGCAACAACCTCAAGGACCGCTCGGCCGGCCTGGTGGTGCGCACCAACTGGATCGAGGGGGGCAACCGACAGCTCGATCTGGTCGAGTCGGGGAGCGGCGTGGTGATCGGCGACCCGTCGTATCGCGAGACGTTCGTCTACGGCAACGTCCTCATCGAGCCCGACGGCGCCGGCAACAGCCAGATCGTCCACTACGGCGGAGACGGCGGCGACCCGGCCGACTACCGCAAGGGGACGCTCCACTTCTACAACAACACTGTGGTGTCGACGCGCTCCGGCAACACCACGCTGCTGCGGCTCTCCACCAACGACGAGGCGGCCGACGTGCGCAACAACATCCTCTACGTCACCGCCTCGGGCAGCCGGCTGGCGATGCTCAACGAGGCGGGCGCGCTCACCCTGCGCCACAACTGGACCAAGCCCGGCTGGGTGCCGACCCATGGCACGCTCACCGGCTCGATCGACGACGACGGCTCCGGCGTCACCGGCGAAGCTCCCGGCTTCGTCGACGAGGCGGGGCAGGACTACCGGCTGGCGGCCGGCTCCGGCGCGATCGACCAGGGGACCGACTGGCACCCCGACGTCCTCCCCGAGCACCCGGTGGTCCGTCAGTACGTCCGCCACCTCGGGGACGAAGCGCGGCCGTCGGACGCCACCCTCGACATCGGCGCCTTCGAGTGGTGTGGCGCCTGCGACCCGATCTTCAGCGACGGCTTCGAGTCGGGTGACACGTCGGCGTGGTCGGCGACCGTGCCCTGACCGCTCTGCCGGCCTTGCCCCGTGGCCGGCGCGGCGGTACGATCCACCCTCCGCGGGGCCGGCCACCGGCCGCCTCCGTGGTCCGGTCGGGACGTGGCGCAGTCTGGTAGCGCACCTGAATGGGGTTCAGGGGGTCGCGAGTTCAAATCTCGCCGTCCCGACCATTTCAAGAAGCCTCCCGCCGACCGAGCCACCAGCGATCGACCCCCGGCGCGAGGGCGAGCAGGAAGGCGCCGGCCCAGAAGGCGTAGAGGCCGAGCGCGCTGACGATGCCGCGGCCGTGCCCCGCCATCGCCTCGTGGACGAAGGCGGCGGCGAGGAGGATCGAGGTCAGCACCAGCAGCAGCGTGCCCGCCCACTGCAGTCGCCGCACCGGAGAGTCGAGCGGCCGCAGCCAGGCGGCGAGCACCAGGTGGAGGAGGCCGGGGCCGAGCATGTAGATGTGGCGGGAGACGAAGACCATGTGGTGCGTCTCGGTGACCACGGCGGCGTCGACCCCCCAGCGCAGGTGGGCGCCGGAGACGAGGAAGCCGAGGACGGCGAGCACGCCGGTGACCAGGTGGAGGCGGCGCATGGTGTTGTCAGCTACAGTATCGTACGTCGATCGATATCGAGGCGATATCGCACGGCGCCCGAGGGCTTGCGGCCCGGGCGCTGACGGCCCCAGTCGGTCAATTTATCGCTCCGAAAACGATGTTGCAGTCTAATCGCTCTACAGGCTATAATCATCCCATGCCGGCCTCAGCGGTGCCCGAAGCCTCCCGGTTCGCCACGGTGATCGGCGACGTCGTCGTCTCCCGTCGCCACGACGACCAGGCGGCGATGCTCGACCGGCTGGTCGAGGCGATGGCGTGGGCCAACGATCAGGTGGCGGCCGCCCAGCCGCTCGAGCCGACGGTCGGCGACGAGTTCCAGGGCGCCTACGAGTCGGTCGGCGCCGCGCTCGACGCCGCCCTCGAGGTCCGCCTCCACCTCGAAGGGCGCTACGACGTCCGCTTCGGCATCGGCTGGGGGGAGATCACCTCCCTCGATCCCGAGCGGGCGCCGATGGGGCAGAGCGGCTCGGCCTGGTGGACGGCGCGGGAGGCGATCGAGGCGGTGGAGGCGACGGCGACGCGCCGTCGCTGGCCGCGCACCGTGCGCACACTGATCGGCGGCCTCGACGAGCCGCTGCTCGGCACCGTCAACGCCTTCCTCGTCTGCCGCGACGCCCTGCTCGGCCGCATGGACCGCAAGGACCTGCGGATCACCCGCGGCCTCTTCCACGGCGAGCGGCAGCAGGACATCGCCGACGAGCTCGGCATCACCCAGCCGTCGGTCGCCCGCCGCCAGGTCGAGAACGGGCCGAGCGCCGTCTACCAGGCGCACCGGGCGGCGCGGAGCCTCACCCGATGATCGCGCTCGCCGGTCTGCTGCTGGCGGTGGCGATCGCCGACCTCGTCGCCGGCGGCCTGCAGGGGGATCCGGCGAGCCGGCGGCGGTCGATGATCGGCATCGGCGCCGGGGCCGGGAGCGCCGCGCTGCTCGCCGCCACGCTGCTGCCGCCCGCCGCGACGGCCGCCGTCGGCCTCGTCGGGGTGGTCGGCATCGGCGGCTGGCACGCCTGCCGCTGGAGCGAGCGCGTCGCGGTCCGCGGATGGGGGGCGCTGGCGGCGCTCGCCGTCACCTTCGGAGCGGCGATCGCGGTTGGCGCGCGCTGGCCCGGTCCGCCGACGCCGGCCGCCGACGCCTGGCTGGCGAGCTCGCCGCTGCCTGCGCTGGCGGCGCTCGACGCCGCCGGCTGGCTCTTCCGCCTCGCGCTCTTCGCGGTGGCGGCGCCGACCGCCAACGCGGTGGTGCGCGCGGTGCTCGCCGCCGCCGGCACGAAGACGCGCCGCTCCCAGCGGCGGCTGCGCGGCGGGCGCATGATCGGCGTCCTCGAGCGCTGGCTGATCCTCGGCCTGATGCTCCACGGCGAGCCGACGGCGGCGGCGCTCGTCGCCTCGGCGAAGAGCATCCTCCGCTTCCCGGAGCTGTCGCGCGTCGCCCGCGAGGAGGGGGGCGACGGCTCGGGCGCGGACCAGGTCGACCACGTCACCGAGTACTTCCTGCTCGGCTCGCTGGCGAGCTGGCTGGTGGCGATCGCGCTGGCGCTGCTGGCGGTCTGAGCACCCCGATCCGACGTCCCGCGGCCGGGTTTCGAACCGCTTCCGAAGGCGCCTTCGAGAGCCCGGGGGGCGCCACCCCCGTGTGATACCTTCGTCGCATCAGCTCTCAATCCAAGTTGATCACCCCAGCGCAAGGGAGGCATCGGATGTCAGGGAAACGTCTGTTCACTGGCTGGGCCGTGGTGTGCCTGGCGATCACCGGCCTCGCCGTCGACGACGCGGCGTGGGCGCAATCGCAGGCGACCACCGGCGTCATCGAGGGGCGGGTGACCGACGCTTCGGGCGGCGTGCTCGAAGGGGTCGACATCACCCTCAACAACACGGCGACCAACTACACCGAGACCGCCACCACCGACGGCCAGGGGCGCTTCCGCGCCGTGCTGCTGCCGCTCGGCCCCTACGTGGTGACCGCCGAGGCGGACGGCTTCGCCACCGCGCGGAGCCAGGAGTTCCAGCTGTCGGTCGGCCGCACCGTCGACCTCGACCTGGTGATGCAGCTGTCGGCGGTCGGCGACGAGATCGTCGTCACCGACGCCGTGCCGCTGATCGAGACCAGCCGCATCGAGAGCTCGGTGCTGATCGACCAGGAGACGATCGAGGGCCTCGCCAACAACGGTCGCGACTTCCTCGACCTCACGCGCCTCACCCCCGGGGTGGCGATCGTGCAGGGGCCGGACGGTGAAGAGCTGTCGATCAACGGTCAGAAGGGGATTCAGAACAACGTGTCGGTCGACGGCGCCGACTTCAACAACCCCTTCTTCGGCGAGCAGCGGGGCGGCCAGCGCCCGGCGTTCGTGTTCAACATCGACGCCATCCAGGAGTTCGTCGTCATCCCCGACGGCGCGCCGGCGGAGTTCGGCCGCTCGTCGAGCGGCTTCGTCCAGGTGGTGACCAAGTCGGGTACCAACGAGTATCGGGGCTCGGCCCATCTCTTCCTGCGCAACGACTCGCTCTCGACCGAGGCGGAGCGGGCCGACGGCAGCAAGGCGCCGAAGGACGACAGCGACTCGATCCAGGCCGGCTTCACCCTCGGCGGCCCGATCCGCACCGACCGCACCTTCTTCTTCGTCGCCGCCGACCTCCAGGAGGCCGAGCGGACCAAGCAGAACGACCCCACCCGCATCGAGCAGCGGGTCGTCGACGCCTTCGAGGCGCTCGGCAGCCCCGGGGAGAATCTGCCGATCACGCGCACCGACGACGCGGCGGTCTTCCTCGGCAAGATCGACTGGCAGGCGGGCGCCAATCAGCTGTTCACGCTGCGCGGCACCTCGACCGACAGCGAGCAGGTCAACGGCACGTTCGACGTCGACTCGTGGGGGCGCAGCGCCAACGCGATCGAGAAGGACAGCTCGTGGTCGATCGGCGGCTCGCTGGTGTCGACCATCGGCGCCGCGGTCCTCAACGAGGCCCGCTTCCAGTACGCGCGCGAGGACCGGCCGCGTCCGTACAACGGGCCGAACATCGCCGGCTCCAACCGTCCGCTTCCCGACACCGCGTTCGACTTCGGCCGCGCCTACCGCTTCGGGATGCCGTTCTTCATCCCGGTCGAGTACTACGACACGCGGATCCAGATCAACGAGAACGTCACCTGGCAGAAGGGCGCCCACAGCCTCAAGGCGGGGATCGAGTGGAACGAGACCGACGCCAGCCAGACCTTCATCGGATTCGCCAACGGCCGCTTCATCTTCGGCTCGACCGACGGCTTCCTGAACTACGTCGACAACCCCGACTACGTCGAGTGCTCCGACGGCTCCTCGTCGCCGGACGGGAGCTGCCCGGACGGCACCACCATCACCGGCCCGGTGCTCCTCTACCTCCAGCAGGCGGGGGTCGGTGGCCTGTCGGTGGAGGAGGCGGGGACGCAGACGATCACCCAGCGGGAGCCGGCGATCTTCATCCAGGACAACTGGCGCCCGGCGCCCAACGTCACCGTCCAGTACGGCGTCCGCTGGGAGGAGCTCGACAACCCCGAGCCGATCACGCCGCCGAGCGAGGTCTTCTTCGCCCCCTTCATCGGCCAGACGGTGCAGACCGCCGCCGGACCGCAGACCTTCCCGAGCGACGGTACGATCCCCGACGACGACGTGCTGCAGCCGCGGGTCGGCGTCTCGTGGGACCCGAAGAGCGACGGCAAGACCGTGATCCGCGCGACCGCCGGCCGCTACGGCGCCCGGGTGCCGGGCCTGGTGCTCGCCTCGTCGCGATCGACCAACGGCAGCCGGGGGCAGACGCTGTTCCGCAACAGCGAGCTGCGCGACATCCTCGGCCCGCCGCCGCCGTACACCGAGCTGATCGATCCGAACACGGTGGGGGATCCGTTCTTCCCCGACGTCTTCGTCTTCGATCGTGACTTCGAGATCCCCGAGACCGACGCCTACTCGCTGTCGGTCGAGCGCCAGGTGCGGCCCGACATCTCGGTTCTCTACAAGTACAACCAGGCGGAGACCGACAATCTGACGCGCTTCGTCAACCGCAACGATCCGCTGCTCGGATCGCCGTGGGGGAGCGGTCTGCCGCCGGGCGGCATCAACGGCATCAACGTCCTGACGGTGGTCGAGTCGTCGGCTCGCAGCGAGTACGAAGGGCACACCATCGGCATCAACAAGCGCGGCGGCCGGGTCCAGTACCAGGCGTACTACACCCGCTCGGAGGACAAGTCGGACGACGACAACGAGCGCGACCCGTTCAGCTTCCGCTACGCCAAGGTGACCGATCTCGACGCCGAGTTCGGCCTCTCCGACCGCGATCAGAAGGACCGCTTCAACGGCTGGCTGCTATGGCAGGCGCCGTGGGGCGTCAACGCCAACTTCCGCTACACCTACCGTTCGCCCCAGCCGCTGTCGCTGACCGCCGACGGATCGGTGGCGCAGACGCCGCAGGATCGGATCAACCCCGACGGTTCGGTGACCCGCCGCAACCTCGGTCGCAAGGACAACAAGTTCTCGTCGATCGACGTCCGCCTGTCGAAGAGCTTCGACGTCGGCGGCTACGAGCTGGAGGGGATCGTCGACATCTTCAACCTCGCCAACAGCCGCAACCAGCTGGCGCCGCAGACCACCAACCTGGTGTTCAACTTCGACGGCACCGTGGCGAGCGGCCTCGGCGACCCGCGGCAGATCCAGGTCGGCGTCCGCCTGATCTGGTAGCGGCCGCCGCCGCCGCATTGACCAGCATGCCCCGCCGCCTCGACCTCGACGGTTGGAGGCGGCGGGCGCATTTCGACTTCTTCCGCCGCTTCGAGCAGCCGTTCTTCAACGTCTGCACCGACGTCGACGTCGCGCCGCTGGCCGCCGCGACCGCCGACGGCGGCTCGTTCTTTCTCGGCTCGCTCTACCTCTGCCTGGGCGCGATCAACGCCACCGAGGAGCTGCGGATGCGGTTGCGCGGCGACGACGTCGTCGTCCACTCCCGGGTCGACGCCGGCACCACGGTGATGCGCGACGACCGCACCTTCGGCTTCGGCTACTTCGAGAACCGCGAGCCGTACGCCGACTTCGAGCGCGCCGGACGCGCCGTGCTCGACGCGGTGCGGGGCAGCGACGACCTCGCCGACCGGCCGGAGCGCGACGACGTCGTCTACTTCTCGGTGCTGCCGTGGATCCGCTTCACCAGCTTCGCGCACGCCCGCCGCTGCCCGGTGACCGAGAGCATTCCGCGCATCGTCTTCGGCGCCCGTCACCCGACGAGCGATGGCGGCCACCGCATGCCGATCTCGATCGAGGTCCACCACGCTCTGGTCGACGGCGTCCACGTCGCCGACTTCCTCCGCCGTTTCGAAGAGCGACTGGCGGCGGCGGCCGAGCTGCTCCGAGGATGACCGGCGCGGTCAGCCGATCTCGAGCAGCACCTTGAGAGCGCCCGGCCGCGCGGCGTGGTCGAACGCCTCGATCGCGCGCTCCAGCGGGTAGCGAGCGTCGATGAGATCGGTGGGATCGACCGCGCCACTGGCGAGCAGCTCGAGCGCGGGCGCGAACGGCCCGCAGCGCGACCCGACGAGGGTGATCTCGTCGACCACCAGCGACGACAGGTCGACGTCGAGGGTGCCGGCGTAGGTGCTCTTGACGACGATCGTACCGGCCGGGCGGACGGCGTGGCGGGCGAGGGCGAAGCCGCCGGGGGCGCCGGTGCAGTCGATCACCACGTCGAAGGCGTCCGCCGCCACGGCGTCGGTGAGGGCGCAGCGGATCCCCAGCTCCCGCAGTGCGGCGAGCGACGCTTCGCGGCGGCCGATGACCGTGAGATCGCACCCTGGTACCCGTGCCAGCAGCGAGCGGGCGACCAGCTGACCGAGCTTCCCCGGCCCGACTACGGCCACCCGCGTCGCCGGGTCGAGATCGATCTGTTCGCCGATGCGCAGCGCCGCCGCCAGCGGCTCGGTGCAGCAGGCGACGTCGTCCGGGACCGCATCCGGGACGCGGTGGAGGTTGGCGGCCGGCAGCGCGAGGGTCTCGGCGAAGGCGCCGTCGCGCCCCTGGATGCCGAGCACCGTGCGCCGCTCGCAGTGGCTCGCCCGCCCGCCGCGGCAGGCGTCGCAGCGGCCGCAGACGGCATTGATCTCGCCGACCACCCGGGCGCCTTCGAGCTCGGTCGGCCCGGCGACGACGACGCCGCAGAACTCGTGACCGGGGATGCCGTCGAACGGGTAGTAGCCGCGGACCAGCTCGAGGTCGGTGTTGCAGATCCCGGCCCGCGTCACCCGCACCAGCGCCTCGTCCGGAGCGGGCGTCGGGTCGGCGACGTCTCGGACCTCGATCTCGCCTTCGCTCAGCCAGACGGCACGCACTCGGGCATTGTAGTGGCCGCCGAACGCTGTGTAGCATCGGCCGGTTCCCGCTGCACTCCCCAGGAGGAGATCCGATGAGACGACTGGCCGCGGCCCTCGCCGCTCCGACCCTCGCCGCCTCGATCGCCGCCGCGATCGCGGCCCCGATCGCGGCCCCGATCGCGGCTCAGGCGCCGCCGCCGCCTCCGCCGGCGCCGGTGCCGCAGCTCGCCGAGCCGATCCCGCTCTTCCCCGGCACCGCGTACGACGCCGGGGTGCCGACCGTCGAGTCGATCCTCGGCTTCCCGGT
>JBPEXA010000188.1:0-2572 GCA_052032135.1 Thermoanaerobaculia bacterium
CGCCGTAGCGGCGAGCGGCGGCGGAGCCGTCGCCGGCCGCGCCTCGGCGGCCGCCGGGGACCGCAGCAGCTCTTCGAATCCGAGATCGCGGAAGTACTCGAGCCAGGCGCGTTCCCGCTCGCTCGGGGATCTCGCCATCGCGCGTCGGCCTCCGCCGGCGCCTCCGGCCTATCCCTCGACCGTCTCGGCGTCGACCTCGGCCTCGGGCGGCGGGCCGTACCCCCACTCGATGAGGTCGCTGGCGATCTCGTCCATGGCGATCTCGGTCGGCTGGGTGGCCGGCGTCTCGATCTTCGGCGAGGCTCCGCGCATCAGCTGCTCCGCGCGCTCCGCGGCGAGCAGCACGAAGCGGAAGCGGCTGTCGATGCGTTCAGGGTAGTGTTCCATCAGGGATCTCCGAGAGAATCGCCGGCGCCGTCGGGCGCCTCCGATTCGAGGGATGCTTGGAAGTCTTCGAGGATGCGGGCGACGTCCCGTTCACGGCATTCGCGACGGCTGCGCCTGGCGATGATGATCGACGCCAGCTCACGACTCGCCCGCTCGAGGTCGTCGTTGATAATAACATAGTCGTAGATCGCGTAACGTTCGATTTCCCAACGGGATACGGCCAGCCGCCGGGCGATCGTCCGCGGCTCGTCGTACCCCCTGGCGGCGATGCGGCGCGCGAGCTCCCCGTAGCTGGGAGGGAGGATGAAGATGGCGCACGCCTCGGGGTGGATGTCCAGCACGTTGGCCGCACCCTGCACGTCGATGTCGAGCAGCACGTCGACGCCGGCCTCGAGGCGGCGCCGGACCTCCTCGGTCGCCGTCCCCTTGCGCTCGCCGTGCACGATCGCCCATTCGAGGAAGGCGTTGTCCTCGATCATCGCGTCGAACGTCGCGGCATCGACGAAATGGTAGTGGCGGCCGTCGACCTCACCCGGTCGCGGCGCCCGGGTGGTGTGGCTCACCGAGAACTCGGGGGCGCTGCCGTGGGGCCAATCGCACTCGGACAGCTTCTGGATGAGGGTGGTCTTGCCGGTACCCGAGGGGGCCGACACCACGAACAGGTCCCCGCTGCGGCGCTCACTCGACATTCTGCAGCTGCTCCCTCATCTGCTCGCACGCCACCTTGGAGTCGATCACCCATCGCCCCATGTCGAGGTCGCGGCACTTCGCTCCCAGAGTGTTGAGCTCGCGATGGATCTCCTGGGCGAGGAAGTCGAGGCGTCGTCCGATCGGCCCCGACCCCTCCATCGTCTCGGCGAAGTGGTCGAGATGGCCCGACAGTCGATCGAGCTCCTCCTGCACGTCGATCTTCTCGGCGAGGATGGCGACCTCCTGCGCCAGGCGGTCGTCGCCGATCTCGACCCGCTGGTCGACCAGCTCGCCCACCCTGCGCGCCATCGCCTCCAGCAGCCGCTCGCGGACCGGACCCTGCTCCGCGCCCAGGCGTGCGGCCAGCTCCCGCAAGGCGGCGAGCGACCGCTCGAGCGCCGCGGCGAGCTGGGAGCCCTCCGCCTGCCGCATCGCCACCACGGCGTCGAGAGCGCCGTCGACGGTCGACCGCACCAGCTCGCGATCCTCCGCCTCCAGCTCCACCGGCGCCCGCCGCACCCGGAGCACCTCCGACCGCTGCAGCAGGTCGGCGCGATCGAGTGGGCGGTCACCGAGAGCGGGATGATCGAGGGCGGCGACGGCGTCGAGCAGCTCGGCGGCGAGGTCGTCGTCGAGAGTGACCTCGACGTCGGCCGCTTCCAGCATCTCCGCGTGGACCTTCAGCTCCACCCGTCCGCGGGCGAGCTTGTCGTCGACCAGCGATCGCAGCTCCGCCTCCAGCTCCCGCAGCTCCTCGGGGAGGCGCACGGCGAGATCGAGGTAGCGGTGGTTGACGGCGCGCACCGACGCCGCCACCCGCATCCGCGCGCTTTCCGCCGCCGCTCGACCGTACCCCGTCATGCTCCTCAACTCTGCGTTCCTCCCCGGCGCGCGGACAGCACCTCGTCGACCTGCGCGGCGACCCGCGACGACGCCCCCGGCTCCCCGAGGTGGCTCCGCAACTGCGCCAGCCTGCCGCGCATTGTAGCGAGCCGCTCGGGGTCGTCGAGCGTCGCCGCCGCGGTGGCGGCGATCCGCTCGCCGCTCGCCGCTCGCTGCAGGAGCTCCGGGACGACCGCTTCACCGAAGATCAGGTTCACCAGGCTGACGTGGGGCAGGTCGACGAGTGCTCGGCCGAGCCAGTAGGTCGGCGCGCTCACCCGGTAGACGACGATCATCGGCGTCTCGAGGAGGCCGACCTCGAGGGTCGCGGTTCCCGACGCGCACAACGCCAGGTCGGCGCCAGCGATCGCCTCGAAGCGGTCGCCCCGCACCGCCTCCACCCGATCGCCGGCGTCGAGCTGCCGCAGGTAACGCTCGGCGTCGATCCCGGGGGCGACGATCCAGCGGGCGCGCAGCGAGCGCTCCCGACGGAGCCGGTCGACCGCGTCGAGCATCAGCGGCAGATGGGCATCGACTTCGCTGCGCCGCGAGCCGGGCAGCAGGACCAGCTCGAGGTCGGCGCCGCGAGCCGCGGGCTCGACCTCACCGCGAC
>JBPEXA010000189.1:0-11765 GCA_052032135.1 Thermoanaerobaculia bacterium
TCCTCGAGGGTGGCGCGGATCTGCGGCCAGTCGAGGTCGACGGTCAGCGACGGGGTCGGCTCGCCTTCGGTGAGCGAGAAATCGGCCAGCCCTTTGAGGGCCTGCAGCGGGAAGTCTTCGACGTGGCCGAACTTCTCGTGCGCGCGATCGAGGAGCGTGGCGAGCGGCAGGCGCCGGGTGAGCAGATAGAGATCGACGAAGTCGCGACGGGTCCCCCGGCTGATGATCGCGCCCAGCTTCATGAGGCCGAGATCGACCGCCGAGGCGACGGTGACGCCGTCGATCGCCTCCTCGGGGTCGATCAGCGGGTACGGGTAGTAGAAGAAGCGCAGGCCGGTGCCGTCGCCGCCGCGAGCCGCGAGCAGACCGTCGCGCGCCGTCTCTACGCGCAGCTCACCGTCGAGGTCGAGCAGCGCGGCGAGCAGGTCCCGGCGATCGGCGGCGCGCAGTCGATTGGCGGGTGACATGACGTCGAGGTCGCTCGCCGCTCGATGGCCGAGGTAGAGGGCGAGGGCGGCCGAGCCGGCGAGGTAGCCCTCGTCGGCGATCGCGGAGGCCCCCAGCCGGCGCAGCCAGGATCGCGACTCCGGGGCGAGCGTGGCGGTGATCTCCGGCCTCACAGCGGCCACAGCTCCGAGCGGCGGGAGTCGACCTCGACGTCGGCGGCGAGCAGCAGCCGCCAGAAGGCGAAGCTGCGGCGGGTGAGCTGCCGGCCGCCGCGCTCGACCAGCCAGCGGCGGAGGCGGTCGATGCCGAGCTCGGCGATCAGCGCGCGCAGTTCGGCGGAGCTCCCCTCCTCGAGGAGCACGCCGATGCGCCACGCCTCGTAGCGCGGGTCCCCGCCAACCCCGGGCGGATAGTGGCGGTGGCCCGGCAGTGCCGTCACCCCGCCCCCGCGGCCGCTCGCGGGCCGAACAGCGCGGTGCCGATGCGGACGTGCGTCGCCCCTTCCTCGATCGCCACCTCGAAGTCGCCGCTCATCCCCATCGACAGCCACCCTCGCCATCCGGGCGGCGGCCGCTCGGCGACCCGGTCGCGCAGCCGGCGCAGCTCGCGGAACCAGGGGCGGGCCTCCTCCGGATCGGCGGTCTGGGGTGGGATCGCCATCAGGCCGGCGATGGCGAGCGCCGTCGCCCCCTCCAGCTCGGCGAGAGCAGCCGGCACCGCCCCGGCGGCGAAGCCGTGCTTGCTCGGCTCGTCGCCGAGGTTGACCTCGATCAGGCCGCGTCGCTCGATGCCGAGCTCGCCGCAGACACGGTCGATGGCGCGCGCGATCTTCAGCCGGTCGACCGACTGCACCGTCGAGCAGGCGGAGACCGCTTTGCGCACCTTGTTGGACTGCAGGGGGCCGATCAGGTGCCAGTCGACGTCGGCCGGCATCTGCTCGGCCTTGGCGGCGAGCTCCTGAACGCGGTTCTCGCCGAAGGTCCGCAGCCCGGCGTCGTAGGCGGCGCGGAGCGTTTCGACCCCGTGCACCTTGCTGGCGCCGACCAGCGTCACCTCCGATCGCGAGCGCCCGGCGGTGGCGCACGCGCGGGCGATGCGGTCCTCGATCACGGCCAGCCGCCGGGCGACCTCGGCGGGCGCCGCCGTCACCCGCGACGGCCCCGGGCTGCCGCGCCGAACCGACGGCTCAGCCTTCCGCTTCCTCGAAGAAGAGGATGCGCTTGCAGCTGTCGCAGTGGACGATGGTGCCGTTGTTGCGGACCTCGACCACCGCCTGCGGCAGCACCCGGTAGTTGCAAGCGCTGCAGTGGTACATGCGAGGCCCCTTGCCGGGTCGCTGGACGAGCTGGATGCTGGCGAGCGCCGTGCCGTCGAACCTCTCGAACCCGGCGTCGAAGCTGCGCACCGCGTCGTCGGGGAGCTGCGAGCGCAGCTCGTCGATGTGGCTGCGCAGCTTCTCGGCGTTGGCGGCGACATCGGGCTTCTGCGCCTCCCACTTGGCGAGCTCTTCGTTGTAGCGGGTTTCGAGCTCCTCGAACGCCTGCTGCGCCTCCTCGAGGCGGCTCCCTTCGCTCTCCATCGTCTCGAGCGCCTGCAGGCTGTCGTTCTCGAGCCCCTGGATCGCCTGCTTGACGACGTCGATCTCCTGCAGCAGCGCGCTGTACTCCCGCTGGTTGCGCACCCTGCCGATCTGGTCCTGGTAGTGGAGGAGCTTCTCCTGGGCATCGGCGATGCCGGCCTCGGCGGTTCGCCGCTGCGCGCTCGCGGTGTCGATCGACTCCTGGATGGCGTCGATCTCCGCCTTGCGAGTCGAGTACTCCTGGTGCAGCTCCTCCATCCAGTCGGGGATGCCGCCCAGCAGCTCCTCGGCCGCGCGCAGCTCGTTGTGCGTGTTCTGCAGTTCGATGACGAGATCGATGGTGGTCGTGGTTGAGCTTGCCGACATCACTTCTCCTATGTGGGTCCACCTGGATTCGAACCAGGGACCTGCCGGTTATGAGCCGGGTGCTCTAACCGCTGAGCTATGGACCCGTGTCCGGTGCGGAGCCAGCGTGGCGCCCCGCTCGACAGCGTCGCGCCGAGGCAGCGCGCCCGAGCCCCAGATGAGGGCTTTGGAGTATAGCGCGGAGGAGCGCGGCCGTGGGCGATCCCGAAGCCGGGGTCAGCCGCCCTCGTACAGCTGCCGGTAGCTGTCCTGGAAGGCGAGGATCCGCTTGACGTAGGTGGTCGTCTCGGAGAGCGACAGCCCTTCGACGAAGCGATCGATCTGGCGATCGGGGCCCGCCTCCCGCCACCACCGGCGGATGCGGTAGGGGCCGCCGTTGTAGCCTGCCAGCGCGAGCTGCGGCTCGCCGTCGAACATCCCGAGGACGTCGGTGAGGTAACGGGTACCGAGGCGGACGTTGTAGGACGGGTCGTTGAGCCGCTCGCGGGAGTAGGGGAGGCGGAGGCGAGCCGCCAGCTCGCGACCGGTCGCCGGCATCAGCTGCATCAACCCTCGGGCGCCCGCGCGGCTGACCGCCCGGGTGTCGAAAGCGCTCTCCTGGCGAATGATGCCGTAGACGAGATAGGGATCGAGGTCGTGACGGCCCGCCCACTCGGCCACCACCTCGGGGAAGTCGAGGGGGTAGTAGAGCTGGCGGACCGCCGCCGGCACCGCCGTCTGCCCCGGCTTGCCGAGGACGCGAAAGGCCTCCCAGATCGCCTGGATGCTCGGGCGCCGTTCGCCGCGTCGGGCCAGGATCAGCCCGTCGAGGGCGCTCGCCGCCGCCGGGTCGGCCTCCGACCGGAGGCGATCGAGCTCGGCGTCGGCGAGGGTGTCGAGGCCGAGCTCGCTCAGCAAAGCGGCCCGCGCGAGACGCGGATCGGAGGGCCAGGGGATGCTGGCCTCGACGGCCGCCCCTCGCCGGGCGACGACGCCGAGCCGTCGGGCGGCGTGGCGGGCATAGAAGTCCATGGTGTCGGCCGACAGGATGTCGAGCAGCATCCGACGGCTGCGCTCGTGATCGCCGAGCCGACCGTGAGCGACCGCCGACCAGTAGAGGCCCTGACGCGCCGTGCTGACCTCGGGATAGAGATTGGCGAGCTCGCGCCAGATCCCGATCGCCACGGTCATGTCGTCGCGGACGTAGGCGCGCCACCCGAGCTTCCACAGGTCGCGGTAGCCGGTGATGTCGTCCGGTCGCTCACGGCGGAGCCGCTTCAGGATGCCGAGGGCGAGATCGAAGTTGTCCTCGACGTCGGCCATCGAGTAGAGGCGTCGCAGCGCCCCGGCGCGCTCGCTCTGCTCACCGCGCAGCGCGATCTGCCACAGGTCGCGCCACGCGGAGTCGCGCCAGGCGCGCCGGGTGTCGGCGTCGGCGTTGTCCCGGCCACGGCGGACGCGCGCTGCCTCGAGGGCGGCCTCGGCGCGCGTCGTCCACAGCTCGGTGAGGCGATCGCGGGGTGCTGCCGGCGCCTCGGAGAGGACGCCGAGCGCTTCGCGGCCGCGGCGATCGGCGGCGAGCGAGCGAGCCTCGAGGATCGACCAGTCGAACCCTCGATCGCGCGCCGGCACCTCCGCCAGCGACTGCAGCGCGCCGTCGGCGACGCCGGCGTCGAGCAGCCTCTCGGCCCGCAGCAGCAGCTCTCCCGGCGTGAGGATCTCGCTCCACGGCAGCGAGCCGTCGGGTCGGCGGAAGAGCTCGGCCGCCTGGAGCTCGGCGGCGGTCAGCGGGTGCCAGGCGAGCAGATGGCGGGCGGTCTCCCGGCGCAGGTCGGCGAGCCCCTGCTCCGAGGCGATCTCCCACTGCAGGACGTCGAGCAGCGGCGCGAGAGCGTCGTCGAGGTCGAGCTGACGCGCCGCCTCGATGGCGCGCAGGGTGGCGAGCCAATCGCCGCGGTCGCGGCTGACCTCGAGCACCCGTCGGTAGGCGTCCAGGTAGAGCGGCGATCGGCTCCAGCCGACCAGCAGGCGCTGCGCCGCCCGCTGGGCGCCGGCGAGGTCGCCTCCCTCGAGCAGCGATCCGCCGAGCGCCCACAGGCGCCAGTCGTCGAACATGCCCGACGGGTCGTGGGCGGCGGCCAGCCAGCGAGCCGCCTGCGCGTGCTCGCCGGCCTGATGGGCGTGGAGGCCGAGCAGCAGCTCCGCTCGAGGCCGGGAGAGGCTCGCCGCCAGGCGCTCGCGCCCAGCCTCCAGGTCGCGCCGTCGGAGGGCGTCGACGGCGGGTGCCAACCGCTCCAGCGGCCACGACTCCAGCGCTTCCGCCGGCAGCGCCGGGCCGGTCGACGACGGCAGCCGCACCGCCGCCCGGCTGCCGTGCGCGGGCACGGCGAGGCCGGCGGCGAGAATCAGTCCGCCGACGAGGCTTCGCTGTCGCCCGGCCACCACCCGCCCACTCTAGCGACGGTCAGTTGCCGAGGACTGTGGAATCTCCGCCAGCGAGGATCCGCACCAGCTCTTCGTTGAAGTAGTCGGTGCTGTCGCGCACCCCGGCGTCGATCCGCTCCTGATAGATCCGCTCCGAGCGCTCGATGTCCTCGCGCAGGGTGTCGTAGAGGTTCTTCCCCTCGCGACCGGCGCGGACCTTCTCCTCGTTGTAGAGCTTGATCTCGGTGACCAGCAGTCGTGCCAGGCGCCGCGCCTCCTCGTGCTCCGAGTCGTCGCCCGCCTGCTGCGGCGAATCACCGAACGCCCATCCCGGCCCGTCGAGATCGGTCGGCGGCGCCACTTCCCCCTGCTCGGGGGCGCGGTCGGCGGGAGGCTCGACCGGCGGAGCGGGCGCGTCCATCGGCGGCGGCTCGTCGATCGGAGCATCCACCGGAGCCGGCTCGATCGGCGGCGCCACGTCGGCCACCGTCGAGAACTCCTGGGTGGCGAAGTCCGGCTGCTGCTCCGCCTCTTCCCGCTCGATGCTCTCGATCTCCTCGGTGACGACCTGATCGAGGCCTTCGGCCTCGACCTGCGTGAAGCTGTCGACGATCGATCCGAAGCGTTCGGGCTGGACCTCGTGGTGGATCGACAGCAGGTCGTCCTCGGTCGCCTCCCCCTCGACCTCTTCGATGCGGCTCATGACGTCCTCGACCGCTTCGTCGACGTCCGGCTCGGTGACCGCGGTGGTGAAGTCGCTGTCGAGATCGTCGTCGACCACGGCGATGTCGATATCGTCGTCCGCAGGGGCCACCGGGGCGGGCTCCCACTCGCCACGACGCACCGGCAGCGTCTCCAGAGCGAGCGCGGCGACGTAGGTCAGCACCCGCAGGGCGGAGCGATCGACCTCGCCGTCGCCGTAGAGCGCTCCGGCCACCTCTCCGCGCAGCGAGAACGGCACCAGCAGGCCGCCAGTGGCGGGGCTGGCGCCGAGGGCCGCGCTGAGCTGGTCGCAGTCGGCGGCGTCGAGCGCGACGGTGTCGCCGCCGCCGAGCAACGAGCCCCACGGGCCGCCGGTGAGCGACAGCGAGGTGACGGTGTCGGGGTCGGCGGTGAAGCCGTAGGCGGCCCATCCGGTCAGCGCCTGGTCCTTGCGCACCAGGAAGACGGTGCGCTCGGCGTAGCGGCCGGCCGCCTCGAGCAGGCACTCGAGGACCTCGCCCTGCTCGGTGGCGCCGTCGATGCGATCGACCGCCGCTTCGAGGTCCCCGAGGTCGGGCGCCCCGTTGGCGGAAGCGGGCGGCGCCGGCGGAACGTCGCGGGCGATGAACTCGGAGCGCACGGCGTCCATGGCGTCCTGGATGGCCTTGGCGACGGCGGGATCGAGGTCGGGGCTGGGCTCGAAAGTCGGCATCGAGGGAGAATCTCCGCTGAAGGGTGTTCGCGCGGCGCCGATTATCTGCCCGGCACCCCGCTATGTCAAGGCAGCGCGTCGCCGAAAACGCCTGTAGACACGGCATTTACGGGCTGTCGACCGCCCCGGTGCCCGACCCCCGACGGGTTGTCGATCGGTCGATCGCTGTGGTACGTTTCGCCCTCCCAGACCGGTCGAACTTCCCTGGAGGCAACACGATGGGACACACGCGAAGGTATCTGTCCGCCTTCGCCGCGGTTGCGGCGGTGGCATTGCTGGTGACGGCGTGCGGCGGGGGAGCGGAGGACGACCCGCTCGCCGCCGACTGGGCCGCACTCGAGCAGCAGAAGGCGGCGCTCGACGCCAAGCGGCAGGAGCTCGCCGACCTCACCGCCCGGGCGGCGGCCGCGGTCGAAGAGGAGGTCGAAGATGGAGCCGAGGAGGCGGTCGCCGAGGGCGAGGCGGCGGTCGAGGACCTGTCGGCGCAGATCGAGGCGCTGCAGGCCGAGGTCTCGGCCGAGGCCGAGGCGTTCGCGAGCTCTCTCGTCAACTTCCTCAACGCCGATCCGATGATCGAGGGCGAGCCGATCACCGAGCGCCAGCAGGCGGCGATCCGCATGAAGAGCTCGGAGGACATGGCGCTCGCCCAGGAGTGGATCGACGAGGGCGGCGACTACAAGCGCGCCATCCAGATCTACGACCAGGCGCTGGTGCTCGATCCCGACAACCCCGAGCTGCAGGCGGCGCGGGCGGCCGCCGAAGAGGGCCGCTATGTGTCGGAGGAGCGCTTCGCGGCGGCCAAGAAGGGGATGACCGACGCCGAGATCAAGGCGACACTCGGCACGCCGCTGCACTACAACGTCCGCACCTACGAGGATCGGGGGGTGACCGCCTGGTTCTATCCGACCTCGGAGAGCGGCTCGGCGGCGGCGGTCTGGTTCCGGCCCGACGACGACGGCGTGCTCAAGGTCTACCAGGTCAAGTACGACGCGGTGGAGGGGGGCGGCGAGGAAGGCGAGGCTTGACTCGCCGCCCGGCGGCGGGGACAATACGCCTCCCGCCGATCCGGGCGGACGTTCCCGCCACCAGTGTGGTCGAGAGTGAGGTGATGTTGTCGTGCCGGTAGTCTACGTACGCGAAGACGAGCATTTCGAGGGCGCTCTGCGGCGGTTCAAGCGCAAGTGCGAGAAGTCGGGCGTCTTGACCGAGCTCAAGAAGCGCCAGTACTACGAGAAGCCGTCGATCAAGCGCAAGCGCAAGGCCGCCCAGGCTCGCAAGAAGATGATGCGCAAGCTCGCCGAAGAGCGGCGCATGGGGCTCGCCTGACGAGCCGCATCGACCCCTGACGGGAGATCCGAAGCGGAGGCTCGGCGCCTCCGCTTTTTTCGTGCCGACGAACGGTCGATCGACGGCTCGATTCGCCGGGTTCGACGGTTAGACTGACCGCTGGCCCGGGGCGACGCCGCGGGCGGCATTCTATGTACGACTACGTGATCATCGGTGGCGGCTCCGCCGGCTGCGTGCTCGCCAACCGCCTGACCGCCGATCCGGCGGTCAAGGTGCTGCTGCTCGAAGCGGGCGGCAGCGACCAGCGCCTGAACGTGCGCATCCCCGCCGCCTTCTGCAACCTCTACCACTCCAAGCACGATTGGGACTTCTACGGCGAGTCGGAGCCCCAGCTCGCCCACCGCGGGCTCTACATGCCGCGCGGTCGGATGCTCGGTGGTTCGAGCTCGATGAACGCGATGATCTACATCCGCGGGCACCGCCTCGATTACGACGGATGGCGCGACCAGGGGTGCGAGGGGTGGAGCTACGACGAAGTGCTGCCGTACTTCCGGCGGGCGGAGGGGCACGTCGGCGGCGGTTCCGAGTATCACGGCGAGCACGGGCCGCTGCTGGTCGACGACCTGCGCGAGCCCAGTCCCTTGAGCAGCGCCTTCGTCGAGGCGGCGATCGCCGGCGGCCATCCCGCCAACGACGACTTCAACGGCGCACGCCAGGAGGGGTTCGGCCTCTACCAGGTGACGCAGAAGAACGGCCGGCGATGGAGCGTCGCCGACGCCTACCTCAAGCCGGCGATGCGGCGGCCGAACCTCACCGTCTGGACCGGCGTCCACGTCACCCGCATCCTGTTCGAGAACGGCCGCGCGATCGGCGTCGAGTACCGCCGGCGCCGGCGATCGGGGGCGGTGCTGGTCGACCGCGAGGTGCTGCTGAGTGCCGGATCGTTGCAGTCACCGCAGCTGCTGATGCTCTCGGGGATCGGCCCCCGGGAGGAGCTCGCCGCCCACGGCATCGACGTCGTGCTCGATCTGCCGGCGGTCGGCGACCACCTGCAGGACCACCCGGTGGTCGCCGTCGGCTACTACGTCAGCGGTTGCGACACCCTCAAGAGCGCGGAGTCGTGGTCCAACGTCGGCCGCTACCTGCTCACCGGGGGAGGGCCGCTGACCTCCAACGTCGCCGAGGCAGGAGGGTTCCTGCGCACCGGCGCCGACCTGCCCGCTCCCGATCTCCAGTTCCACTTCGCCCCGGCGCTCTTCGGCGAGCACCAGCTCGATCGCTCGGGCGACGGCTTCACCATCGGCGTCACCCTGGTGGCGCCACGGAGCCGCGGCCGGGTGACGCTGACCAGCGGCGACCCGCGGGACATCCCGTCGATCGTCACCCGTCAGCTCACCGAGCGCCACGACATCGAGGTGCTGCTCGAGGGCATCCGCATCGCCCGCAACATCGCCGCCCGCGAGCCGCTCGCCCGGCACGTCGAGGAGGAGTGGCAGCCGGGATCGGAGGTCGACGACGACGAGGCGCTGGAGGAGCACCTGCGGCGCCACGTCGAGCTGCTCTACCACCCGGTCGGCACCTGCCGCATGGGCAGCGGCGAAGGATCGGTGGTCGACGCCGACCTCAGGGTCCACGGCGTCGAGGGGCTGCGAGTGGTCGACGCCTCGGTGATGCCGACCATCGTGCGCGGCAACACCAACGCGCCGACGGTGATGATCGCCGAGCGCGCCGCGAGCCGCATCGTCGCCGCATGAGCGCCGTCCGCCGACCGCGACGGTGGGCGGGAGTGCTCGCCGCGCTGGCGCCGTTCGCGGCGGCATCGGCGCAGCCGACCGCCTATAGCTCGGACGTCGTCGTCGCCGGTGAGTTCCGAGCGGCGTGCCAGCGGTTGACCGAAGGGGACAATCTCTACTTCGGCAGCGGGATGCTCGACGCCCTGCGAGCGGCGACCGACGACCGAGCGGCGGCGATCGACCAGCGGGTCGCCCGTCACGCGCGCCTCGGCTGGGAGCTGTTCCGGCTCGGCGAGCTCGCCGCGGCGGCCTCCTCGCTGGAGGCGGCGCGGGCGCTCATCGACCAGCTGCCGGAGGAGAGCCGGGGCGATCTCCCGCGCCGCATCGCGCTCGCCCTCGGCGCGGTCTACCTGCAGCTCGGTGAGCACGAGAACTGTCACCAGGACGGCTCGCCCAACGCCTGCATCCTCCCCTTCGCCAGCGACGCCCTCCACCGCCGCCCGGAGCCCGCTCGCAAGGCGGCGGCGGTCTTCGAGCGCTTCCTCGAGCGGCACGGCGACGACAGCGGCGCACGCTGGCTGCTCCACCTGGCGCGGGCGGTCACCGGGACCCCCACCGAAGCGGCGCAGCCGGCGGAGGCCGACGACGGCGCGCCGTCGTCCTGGACGTCCGAACGATGGCGCAACCTGGGGCGCGCGCTCGGGTTCGACGCGGCCGATCTCGCTGGCGGAGCGGTGATGGACGACTTCGACGGCGACGGCTGGCTCGACCTGGTGACCACGTCGTGGCATCCGTGCTCGCCGATGCGGGCGCTGCGCAACGACGGTCGCGGCGGCTTCATCGACGTCACCGAGCGGTGGGGGTTGGCGAGCCAGCTCGGCGGTCTCAACCTGGTGCAGACCGACTACGACGGCGACGGCATGCTCGATCTGCTGGTGCTGCGCGGCGCCTGGCTGGGCGACCAGGGGAAGGTCCGCAACTCGCTGCTGCGCAACGATCTGCGTCGCCCGGCAGCGCGCTTCGTCGACGTCACCTCGGCCGCAGGCCTCGCCTATCCGGCCTATCCGACCCAGGCGGCGGCGTGGGCCGACTACGACCTCGACGGCGATCTCGACCTCTTCGTCGGCAACGAGTCGAGCTCGAGCAACGCCGGGCCGCTCGAGCTGCTGGGGTCGAGCGGCGACACCTATCCGTCGCAGCTGTTCCGCAACAACGGCGACGGCACCTTCACCGACGTCGCCCGTACGGCAGGGGTGCGCAGCCATCGCTTCACCAAGGGGGTGGCGTGGGGCGACTACGACGACGACGGCGATCCCGACCTCTACGTGTCGGCGTTCGGCCCCAACCGCCTCTACCGCAACCTCGGCGACGGCCGCTTCGAGGACGTGGCGCCGGCGCTCGGCCTGACGGCGCCGGAGGGGTCGTTCGCCACCTGGTTCTTCGACGTCGACAACGACCTCGACCTCGATCTCTACGTCTCCGACTACTCGACCCCCTTCCCGCTGGTCGCCGCGTCGCTGCTCGGCGAACCGGTCGCGAGCGGCCACCCGGTGCTCTACCGCAACGAGGGCGGGGCGTTCGTCGACGCCTCGGCCGCCGTCGGCTTCGACCGCCCGCAGCTGCCGATGGGGGCCAACTACGGCGATCTCGACAACGACGGCTTCCTCGATCTCTATCTCGGGACCGGCCTGCCGGAATTCGAGGCGGTGGTGCCCAACGTCATGTACCGCAACCGTGGCGGCGAGCGCTTCGACGACGTCACGGCGGTCGGCGGCTTCGGCCACCTGCAGAAGGGGCACGGCGTCGCCTTCGGCGATCTCGACCGCGACGGCGACCAGGATCTGCTCCACCAGCTCGGCGGCGCCTACCCCTACGACGTCTTCGCCAACGCGGTGTTCGAGAACCCCTCCACCGGCAGCTCGTGGCTGGTGCTGCGACTGGAGGGGACGACGGCGAATCGGGTGGCGATCGGCGCGCGGGTGACGGTCACGGTCTCCGCAGGAGGGAGGACGTGGAAGCTGCATCGACAGGTCGGCTCGGGCGGCTCGTTCGGAGGCTCCAGCCTGCAGCTCGAGCTAGGCCTCGGCGATGCCGAGCGGATCGACGCCATCTCGGTGCGATGGCCCGGCTCGGAGGCGGCCGAGGCGTTCACCGGCGCCGATCTTGACCGCGCCTACCGGGTGGTGCAGGGGTCGGGCTCCCTCGAGCCGCTCGACTACAGCGCGGTCAGGCTCGGCGGCGGCTCTTCAGGCAGCGGCTGAGCCGCTCAGTCGAGCGGCGGCTTGCGGCGCCGCTGCTTGACCTCGGCCCGCCGGCGCTTGTCGTCGAGGCGGCGTCGACGGGCGGCGGCGGGGGGGCGGCTCGGCCGCCGCGGTTTGCTCGGCGCGAGGGCGTCGGCCAGCAGCTCGCAGAAGCGCTCGTCGACCGCTCTGCGGTTGGCGTTCTGCGAGCGGTGCCGGTGGCTCGAGACCGACAGCACCCCGTCGCGGTTGATGCGCCCGCTCAGACGCTCATGAAGGCGCTCCTTCTCACTGTC
>JBPEXA010000019.1:0-1880 GCA_052032135.1 Thermoanaerobaculia bacterium
GCGAGCAGCGACTCGCCGCGGAAGACGAAGATGCCGGCGTTCCACAGATAGTCGCCGGAGTCGACGAAGCGGGTCGCGGTGTCGAGATCGGGCTTCTCGGTGAAGCGGGCGACCCGTCGCAGCTGCGGGTCGCCCGGAAGCGCTCCGCCGAGCTCGAGGTAGCCGTAGCCGGTCTCCGGGCGGTCGGGGGCGACGCCGAGGGTCATCACCCGATCGTCGGCCTCGACGACCGCCGCCGCCCGCCCCACCGTCTCGCGGAAGCTCGCGGGGTCGGCCATCCGGTGGTCGGCCGGGAAGACGGCGACCACCCCCGCCCGCGCCGCCGCCGGCATGGCGCCGAGCGCCCACCCGATCGCCGGCGCGGTGTTGCGGCCGAGCGGCTCGGCGAGCACCTGATCGGCCGGCACCTGCGGCAGCTGGCGGCGCACCTCGTCGGCGTGCGCGCGGGTGGTCGAGATCCACACCCCCTCGGGCTCGATCAACGGCGAGAGGCGCTCGACGGTCGCCTGCAGCAGGCTGCGACCGCCGTCGAGAACGAGGAACTGCTTGGGGAACGAGCGGCGGCTGAGCGGCCAGAAGCGGGTGCCGCTCCCCCCCGCCAGGATCAGCGCGTGCATGCGACGACACCCTCCAGGAGACGGCGGCAGCGTATCAAGGGGGCGCGGTCAGCGCGGCGGCGCCGCCTTCTCGATCGTCGCCCACAGCCGTTCGATGGTCGGAGCGTCGGTGCGCAGGTTGCCGATCGCCGCCCGCAGCACGAATCGGCCGTCGAGGACGGTGTGCGACAAAAAGAACGGCCCCGCCGCGTTGATCGCCTCCAGCAGGTGGCGATTGGCCCGGTCGCCGGCCTCCCCTTCCCCCCGCAGCCGGAAGCAGACCAGCGAAAAGTGGACCGGCGCGGCGAGCTCGAAGCGGGGATCGCCCTCGATCCGCTCGGCGAGCCGGCGAGCGAGGCGGCAGTGCTCGCGGATCCGCTCGCCCAGCCCGTCGACCCCGAAGGCGCGGATCACCATCCACAGCTTGAGCGCGCGGAAGCGCCGCCCGAGCTGGACGCCGAGGTCCATCAGATCGGCGGCGCCGCTGCCGGTCTCCAGGTACTCCGCCACCAGCGAGAAGGCGGCGCGGAAGCGGTCGAGGTCGCGGACGTAGAGCAGCGAGCAGTCGAGCGGCGTGAAGAGCCACTTGTGGGGGTTGAAGACGATCGAGTCGGCGCGCTCCCAGCCGGCGAGCAGCTCGCGCAGCTCGGGGCAGACGGCGGCGCTCCCGGCGTAGGCGGCGTCGACGTGAAGCCAGACGCCGTGGGCGGCGCACAGCTCGGCGATGGCAGCGACCGGATCGACGCTGGCGGTCGAGGTGGTCCCCAGCGTGGCGACCACCGCCACCGGGCGGACGCCCGCCGCGAGGTCGGCTTCGATCGCCCTCGCCAGCGCCTCGGGCCGCATCCGGTAGCGCTCGTCGCTGGGGATCTTGCGCAGCTGGTCGAGGCCGAAGCCGAGCGTCATCGTCGCCTTGTCGACCGAGGAGTGCGCCTGGTCGGAACAGTAGACGGCGAGCGGCGGCAGCTCGGGGCGCCCGGCGAGCCCGCGGCTCCGGACGTCGAGACCGTCGAGGCGGTGGCGGGCGGCGGCGAGCGCCAGCAGCGTCGAGATCGACGCCGTGTCGTTGATGTGCCCCGCGAAGTCGGCGGGGAGCCCCACCATCTGCCGAACCCAGTCGCACACCCGCTCCTCGAGCTCGGTGGCCGCCGGCGCCGAGCGCCACAGCATGGCGTTGACGTTCAGGGCGGCCGCCAGCGCCTCGCCGATGATGCCGGGACCGGAGGCGCTGATCGCGAAGTAGGCGAGGAAGCCGGGGTGGTTCCAGTGGCCGACGTCGGGCTC
>JBPEXA010000190.1:0-3797 GCA_052032135.1 Thermoanaerobaculia bacterium
GAGGTGCGCTTTCTCGGCCCTCATCAGAGTCGAACCCGGGTCGAGGGGACGCTCAACGTGCCGCGCGAGGTGGCGACGCCGGTCGGCGAGGCGGGCGAGGCGTCGTACAACTTCCAGCTCACCGGCGAGGTGCTGATCGACGACCGCCTCTTCGAGTCGTTCCGCTACCGCTACGACCTGCCGGCCGACCGGCTGCGCGCCGACGCGATCGCCCTCAGCTTCGAGCGGTCGCTGCGCCCCGGCAGCTACCGCTGGATCGTCCGGCTGGAGGACCTCAACGGCGGTGGGATGTTGCGGCAGGAGAGCGCGCTCGAAGTGCCGGCGATGTCGGCGACCGACGAGGAGGTGCGCGCCGACGAACCGGTCGTCGCCGCACCGGCAGGACCGGTCATCACCCTCGGCGAGCCGATCGACGGAGTGTCGAGCGGAGCCGTCCGCTTCACGGCGACGGTGTCGGGCGGCGGCGTCGACCGCGTCGAGTTCCTGCTCGACGGCCGGTCGGTGCTGACCAAGACGCGGCCGCCGTTCAGCGTCGAGCTCGAGCTCGGTCGGGTGCCGCGCACGCACACCGTGCGGGCGATCGCCCGCAACGCCGACGGTGCGGAGCTGGCGACCGACGAGATGTTGCTCAACCCCGGGCGCCAGAGCTTCGTCGCGCGCATCGTCGAACCGATCGAGGGGGGAGAGGTGGTCGGCCGCACGCGGGTGAGAGTGGCCGTCTCGACGCCACCCGGCGCCCGCGTCGACCGTGTGGAGATCTTCGTCGGCGACGGTCGACAGGCGGTGCTCTACCAGGCGCCCTACGTGCACACCGTCGACGTCGCCTCCGCCGGGCTCGGCTACCTGCGAGCGCTGGCGGTGCTCGACGACGGCAGCGAGGCGGAAGACGTCATCGTCATCAACGCGCCCGAGTTCGGCCAGGCGATCGAGGTGCGGTTGATCGAGCTCTTCGCGGCCGCGATCGATGCCCGCGGACGGCCGGTCGCCGACCTCGGCGCCGATGACTTCTCGGTGTTCGAGAACGGGCAGCAGCAGGAGCTGCTGCGCTTCGAGCCGCTCCGCGAGCTGCCGCTCCACCTCGGGCTGGTGATCGACACCTCGGCGTCGATGGCCGACCACCTCCCCACCGTGCACCGGATGGCGTCGACCTTCCTCGACAGCGTCATCGGCCCGCGCGACCGCGCCGCGGTGATCACCTTCAGCGAGCAGCCGCGACTCGCGGCGCCCTTCACCAACGACGCCGCGACCCTCTCGGGGGCCCTCGCCGGCCTGCGGGCCGAGCGCGGGACCGCGCTGTGGGACAGCATCACGTACGCCGTCGACTACTTCGGTGGCGTCAAGGGTCAGCGGGCGCTGGTCGTGCTGTCGGACGGCGAGGATCGCCGCAGCGAGCGGAGCTTCCAGGAGGTGGTCGACTTCTGCCAGTTCGCAGGCATCACCGTCCACACCGTCGGGCTCGAGTCACAGGTGCGTCGCTCCGGTCGCCGGCTGCTGGCGCGATTGGCGACGGCGACCGGCGGCAGTGCCCACTTCCTCGATTCGATCTCCGAGCTCGAGGCGGTCTACCGGCAGATCGAGAGCGACCTGCGCTCGCGCTATCTGCTCGCCTACCAGTCCAATCTCGAGGGGGCCGAGGGGTTTCGCGCCATCGAGGTCGAGACGACCGATCCGCAGGTCGAGGTGCGCACCCTCGCCGGCTACCACCCGTGACGCGTCAGGCGACCCCTTCCCGCGTCTCGCGGACGACCCGATCGACCACCGCCTTGAACGCCTCGCGCTGCGCCACGGGGTCGTCGTCCGCCGGGCGATGCTCCGCCCAGGTCGCGAGCTGACGGTCGGCGCTCGTCCCCTCCTCGAGGATCGTCCGCACGTACTCCGCCTCGTCGCGGATACCGAGCGGGTCGAGCACCTCGTCGATGAAGTCGAGCAGCTCGCCGGCGAGCTCCCGCATCGGGATCTCCGCCTGGCGGCCGAAATCGATCAGCTTGCCGTCGATCCCCCAGCGCACCGCCCGCCACTTGTTCTCCTCGATCAGGTGGTGGCGGTAGCGGCGCCAGCTCTGGTTGCGCTGCCGCAGCAGCATCAGCTTGGCGACGATGGCGAGGATCAGCGCCGCGAGGCAGATCGCCTCGTCGACCTTGGTGCAGATGTCGCACACCCGGTACTCGAGGGTGGGGAAGACCGGGTGCGGCCGGATGTCCCACCAGATGCGGGTGGCGTCGTCGATCGATCGCGTCTTGACCAGGGTGTCGACGAAGTTCTCGTACTGCAGAAAGGAGTCGAACGAAGGCGGTGGGCCGCTCCGTGGCAACGACTCGAAGACGATCGAGCGGTACGACTTCAGACCGGTGTGGCGGCCGCTCCAGAACGGGGAGCTGGTCGACAGCGCGAGCAGGTGGGGGAGGAAGTAGCGGGACTGGTCCATGATGTCGATCATCAGGTCCTTGTCCTCGATGCCGATGTGCACGTGCATGCCGAAGATCAGCATCCGCCGGGCGACGTCGGCCATCTGCTCCTGGTGCTTGCGGTAGCGCTCGAGCGGGGTGACGTCCTGCTCCGCCCAGTTGGAGAACGGGTGCGTGCTCGCCGCGGCGAAGTGGAGGCCGTTCGACTCGGCGAGGTCGAAGACGTGGCGACGGAGGTGCACCAGCTCCTCCTTCGCCTCCTGGATGTCGTGACAGATCTTGCTGCCGACCTCCACCTGGGACTGCAGCAGCTCCGGCTTGATCTTGTCCTGGAGGACGATCTGCCCCTGGTCGAGGAACTCCTGGACGTACGACTTGAGCTCCCGGGACTCCGGGTCGATGATCTGGTACTCCTCCTCGATACCGATCGTGAAGTCGGGTAGCGACATCGCTCACACCCCCTGCCGCCGTCGCGGGCGGCTGTGCCAGGATGGCCGGCAGTGTAGCAGGGCGCCTTCGGCGCTCTCCGCCAAGGTGGCACCGCTACTTGCTTTTTTCGCGGTCCGCGTGCCAGACTTTCGCCGGCCGCAGCGCAGTGCTGCGACTTCAGTCAGGATCCGCAACCTTCCGATTCCCCGACAACGTGAGTCTGTAGCGTCGCAGTCCGGCTGAGCTGTGTTCGAGCGGCGAGGCGAGTGCGCCCCGCCCCAGGCGTCCCCGAGGCGTCGTTTTCAAGAAGGAGTAGTGAGCATCATGGCAACTGAAGGCACCGTCAAGTGGTTCAACGAGTCGAAGGGTTACGGCTTCCTCTCTCAGGAGGATGGACCGGACGTCTTCGTCCACTATTCGGCCATTCAGGGCGACGGCTTCCGCACGCTCAACGAGGGTGAGAGGGTCAGCTTCGAGATCGGTGAGGGCCCGAAGGGTCCGCACGCGATCAACGTCGTTCGCGCCTGACCGACAACGATCGACCTCGAGACGCCCCGCCGGGACCCGGCGGGGCGTTTTTCATTCGCCGTCCGTCTCTTCCGGCAGCACCCCGAGCTGGAGGGCGTAGCGCCGCCCCCTCCCCTCGAGCGTCACCGTCCGCTCGGTGATCGAGACCACGGTGAGGTCGAAGATCGGATCGCCGACCGAGAGCAGGGCGCCGTTGAGCATCGCCGACGGTGCGGTCGGCGACCAGGCGATGCCGGTCAGCTCGATGCGCGCCCCGTCGGGCAGCCGCAGCGATCCGACGTGGTACCAGCTGTCGGTGGGGGGCGCGTCGCCGGCGGACGGCGACGGGCGGCCGCGGGGAGCGGCGTCGGCAACGGAGGCTGCCGGCTCGGAGTCGGCGGTGTCTCCGTCGTCGGTGGGAGCCTGCGGTGACGGCTGCCGCGACGTCTCCGGTGC
>JBPEXA010000191.1:0-2543 GCA_052032135.1 Thermoanaerobaculia bacterium
TCGGTCTCGAGCTCGACTTCGACCTCGCGAGCCTGGACGGCGGGGCGGTGTCCGCCGCCGACTACCGAGGCCGCGTGGTGGTGATCGACTTCTGGGCCACCTGGTGCGGGCCGTGCCGCGAACAGGAGGCGATCCTCGCCGGTCTGGTCGGCGACTACGACCCCGACGAGGTCGCGTTCCTGGCGATCAACGTCGGCGAGGCCCGCCCGCTGGTGGAGGCGTTCGTCCGCGAGGACCCCTTCGCCTACCCGGTGCTGCTCGACCCGGCGGAGACGCTCGGCGCCCGCTACGGCGTCTACGCCCTGCCGACGGTGCTGGTGGCCGACCCGCGGGGCGCCGTCACCTTCACCCGCATGGGGATCACGCCGGCGGCGACGATCCGCCGGGCCATCTCCGAGGCGAGAGCGCCGACCGCCGATCGCACGGCGGCTCGCTGAGCGAGCGGCCGGCGGCTACTTCAGGACGACGAGCGACACCCGGCGGTTCTGGGCACGTCCCTCGCGGGAGCCGTTGTCGGCGATCGGAGCGGTCTCACCGTACGAGATGAGCGACATCCGATGCAGCGCGAAGCCGTGGGTCTCGCTCAGGTACCGGCGCACCGCGGCCGCCCGCTCCTCCCCCAACTGGAGGTTGTAGGTGTCGGAACCGGTGGCGTCGGTGTGGCCCTGGATCTCGATGAAGACGTTCTCGTTCTCCGCCTTGAGCTGGGCGGCGAACTCGTCGAGCACCACCTTCGCCTCGTCGCTCAGGTCACTGCGATCGAGCGCGAACCGGACCTGATCGGAGGAGAGCACGGTCTCGTAGAGGAACTTGCCCTCGGCGAGCACCCCCGCGGCGACGGCGCGGTCGTACGCCTCCCTCGCGGTCTCGGAGGCTTCGGCGAGCCGCTCTTCGTTCTCGCGAATCGCCGACTGGTTCTCCTCGACCTGGGTCTCGACGTTGTCGATCCTCTCGTCGACACGCTGCTCCACGGTCTCCATCTCGGTTCGAACGTACTTCTTGGTCGCACAGCCACCGGCCGCGAGAGCGACTCCGAGCAGGGCGACGGCCAGAACGGGGATCGGCCGGAACGACGTCTTGCACAGCATGCTGCATGCCTCCTTGGCGGGTCTCTCAGGACCACCTGGGTCACGGTTTGGACGTCATTGTAGTGGGTCGCGTGCCGCGATAGCTACGCCGGAACCGGATGTCGAGATCGCGGCCGCCGGCGGCGACTTCGACGTCGATCTCGCGATGCCCGCTGTCGCCGGCTCCCGAGGTGGCGAAGCCGAGCACGTATTGGTGGCGCAGGGTCGAGACGATGGCGGCGCACGCCGCCTCGAGCTGCGAGCGGCTCGCCACCGAGTGGTAGCCGCCGCCGGTCGCCCAGGCGATCAGATTGAGGGTGTCGGCGAGGCGGAAGACCTTGTTGCCCTCGCGGTCGATACGGAACGGGCTCCCCGTCTCGAGACCGACCACATGGACCGGAACCTCCGCCTGCCGGGCGTCGTCCCTCGCTTCGCCCGGCTCGACGAGACTCGCGTTGTCGACGCCGTCGGTGACCAGCACCACCGCCCGTCGCGGAGAGACCCGCGCATGGACGAGGTCGGGGAGCCAGGCGACCGCGTCGTGCAGCGCCGTCCTCCCGTAGCCGCTCCACGCGGCGATTGCCTCGCGCACCGCCTCCTCGCTGCCGGGGAAGGGGACCTCGACGAACAGCTTGCGGTCGCTGAATCCGGCGATCGCGAACTCGTCACCCTCGATGCGCCGTCGCAGCATGCAGCGGACCAACGCCCGACTCCAATCGAGCTTGTCGCCGATGCCCATGCTGCCGGAGAGGTCCTGCAGGAAGAGGATGCCGACCGGCGCCAGCGCGCCGCTCTCGAAGCTGTCGATCTCCACCGGCTCGCCGTCGACCCGGAGACGGAAGTCGTCGCGGTCGAGATCGTCGATCCGGCCGGCGCGGCCGCGCACGACCACCGGCACCAGCACGTAGCCGACCGAGATCTGCTCGCCGAAGGCGGGCGGGGCGTCCTGCGACGGCGCCGCGACCGTCGCCGGGTCGAGCAGCAGCAGGGCAGCCGCCGCCGCGATCGCGCTCCTGGCCTTTGCTACCCTCCGGCCCATGGAGATCCCCGAGGGCACCACGCCGGTCAACGTCCGGAACTTCTCGGTCAAGTGCGGCGGGTGCGACACGTACCAGACTCTAAGTCACTTCGAGCGCCGCGGGGAGTGGAACGTCTACACCTATCTGTGCGAGAGCGGAGCGTGCGACCAGGAGGCGTCGCGGACCCTGATCGAGGTGCCGGCGGCGATCGACGAGTTCGCCAATCGCGACCCCGAATGGCGGGGCGGACGGCGCCACGCGGGCTCCGAGGAGGGGTGACGCCCTGTGCTAAGGTCGCTGCGCGTCGCGGTCGTCGAAAGCGTTGCAGCGCCGCCCGCCACTCAGCGCGCACAACCGTCGGGGGCGGCAGCTCCGCCCGCGAGCCCGCACCGCCGACCACATCGCGCCGGTTGATCAGGAGGGAGCCAGCGAAGCCATGAAACGCATCGTGCACATC
>JBPEXA010000192.1:0-5398 GCA_052032135.1 Thermoanaerobaculia bacterium
GGCGGCGAGCAGGTCGCCGCGCCACCACCAGAGGAGCGACCGCAACATCCGACCCCCGTCGAGCGGAAAGGCGGGGAGGAGATTGAACAGCGCGAGGAGGAAGTTGATGCGGCTGATCCACACCACGGCCATCGCCAGCGGGACGGTGCCGCCGAGCGCCATCACCACGCCGACGCCGACCGAGGCGGCGATCGCGACCGCGGTGCTCGCCGCCGGTCCGGCGGCGGCGATCACGAACTCGGCGGCCGGCGTCGGCGGCTCGCGCTCCAGCTCCGCCACGCCGCCGAAGAGGAAGAGCGTGATCCCGCGGGTGCCGACCCCGTACCGGCGAGCGACCAGTGCATGCGCCAGCTCGTGGAGCAGCACCGATCCGAACAGCCCGAGGGTGCCGACGATCGCCATCGACCAGGCGACGGCGGGGGTGATCTCGGGCATCTGGGACGGGAACTCGCCCTCGGCGAGCGACCACGCCACCAGCAGGGCGATCACCAGCCAGCTGGGATCGAAGCCGATCGAGATCCCGAACAGGCGCCCGAGGTGGACGCGATGGCGCACGCGATCGTCCCGTTAGACGTTGACGACCTGCGCCGAGCGCTGCTCGTTGGGCATCACGAACCAGAGGATGAGATAAACGAGAATGCCGGGGAACGCCGCGGAGAGGATGGAGCCGACGACGTAGAGGATCCGCACCGTCGTCGGCCGCCAGCCGAGGAAGTCGGCCAGGCCACCACACACACCGCCGAGGATGCGGTGCCGCCGCGATCGAACCAGGCCCTGTCGGGATCTGCTCATGTCACCTCCTTGAGGGGACGACCCTCGCCTACAGTACGCGTCCGGGCCTCAGATAGTTCCCCCGTCTCGCGGGCGTGCCCGCCGGCGGCCGGCGGGTGGGCAAAAAAATAGGCGAGAGAGGGGATCTCTCGCCTGCTTCGGGGGAGATGAAGGAGGGTAATCGAAGCAAGGTGAGAATGGCAGGTCGGGGGGAGAACTTCTGTGAACATCGTCACATGGCGCGGGAAGAACGGACGGTTTGCTATCGTTGGCTCAGGCGTCGGAGGGCCGCGCCGATCGGCCGTCCGGCGATCCGACATGCCGCGCACCGCCCTCACCGTTGCCCTGCTGCTGCTGGCGCTCATCTCGCCGGGCGTACCCGCCGACGAGGCGGTGGAGGACGGCTTCTCGTCGCCGCGACGCGCCGCCGGCCTGCGGGTCGTCCGACCCCGGCCGGGGAGCCTTCCCTTCGACGGCGACTGGTCGGCGCTGGCGGCGTTGGCGGTCGAGCGCGAGCACTACCCGTGGGACGCCCGCGATCTCGACGCGGCGCGGCGGGCCGCCTACGTCGCCGACGACGTCGACGACGGCACCCCGGCGGGGAGCGCGGCGACCGCGAGGGGTTGGGGGCGTCGGGCGCCGCTGCGGAGCACCACCTTCAACGGCCTCGACCGACTGACGTCCGGCTACCTCGGCTTCACCGCCTATCCGCCGGACGCCAACCTCGCGGTCAGCCGCGGTCGCGTGATCCAGGCGACCAACGTCGCGATCCGGATGACCACCCGCCAGGGACAGGAGATCGATCGCCTGCCGCTGAACAACTTCTTCGGCTTCGACGGCACGAGCCTGCTGTTCGATCCCAAGGTCTTCTACGACCGGCTCTCCGACCGCTTCTTCGTCGTCGCTCTGGAGCACAAGGACATCCCCCGTCGTTCGGGAATCTGGATCGGCGTCTCCCGCAGTCCCGAGCCGGCGCGCCTGTCGGCCCCCGACGAGTTCTGCACCTACCGGATGTCGGGCAACCAGGGTGGCAGCTGGGCCGACTACCCGACGATCGGCGTCAACGAGGCGTGGTTCTCGATCGCGGTCAACAACTTCGAGTTCCTCACCGACGTCTTCAAGAAGGCCCACATCTACGTGATGCCGGTCGATCAGATCACCGACAACGCGACCGGCGCCTGCCCGGCGCTCGGCGTGCGGCGCTTCTCGCCGACCACCGACGACAGCGGCCAGCGGATCTTCGGCTACCACCCGGTGCAGCACTACAGCCGGGACGTCGCCGGCGGGTCCCCCCTCTACGTGCTCAGCACCGCCTTCCTGCTGCCGTCGAACCGCTACACGCTGTGGAGGATCGCGACCGGCCCGACCGGGGCGCCGGAGATCTCGCGGCAGCCGCTGGTCGGCGACTTCCAGTACACCTTCTCGCCGACCGCGCCGCAGCGCGGGGGGGTCGATCTCGACACCGGTGATCCCCGCATCACGCAGGCCGCGTTCCGCAACGGCCGGATCTGGTTCGCCCACGGCACCGCCTGCAGCATCGGCGCTCTCCCCAACGAGGGGTGCATCCGAGTCGTCGAGATCGCGCCCGGCGGCGGCGCGGCGCGCATCGCCTTCTCCGAGACCTTCGGGCTGCCGAACACCTTCCTCTTCTGGCCGGGGATCGCGGTCAACAAGGACGGTGACGTGCTGGTGGTGTCGATGCGCGGCAAGGCGCAGCAGTTCCTGCGCACCGTCTACAACGGCAAGCGGGCCGGCGCGCCGGGCTTCGACGCCCTCCGCAGCCTCGGCCACGGCACCTGCACGCTCGACAACCCGACCGGCGACGGCTCGGTCAATCGCACCGGCGACTACGTCGGCCTGCAGACCGATCCCCTCGACGACCTCTCGTTCTGGTTCACCGGCGAGGCGCCCGGCGCGATCGGCAACGGCTTCGGCTGCGATTGGAAGACGCGCATCGCCCGCACCCGCTACCCGGATCCGTGACCGACGGCGCTGTGCGCCGTTGCACCACGGCCGCCGATCTCCTTTGCTATCCTCTAGTTAGAGAACACCCTCCGACTTGCAACGCTCCGCGGAGCCTCGGGCTCCAGGGGGTCCCCATGACACGCCTCATCGCATCCGCTCTGCTCCTCCCCGCGCTCGCCGCGGCGCCGGTCGTCGCCGCCGACCGTGACGACGGCTTCGACCGCCCGCGACGGCCCAACGGCTCGATGGTGATCCGCCCGCAACCGGGCAGTCTCCCCTTCGACGGCGACTGGGAGGCGCTGAGCGCCGTCGCCGTGGAGCGCGAGCACTATCCGTGGGACCCCGACGTCCTCGACGCCCAGCGGCGAGAGGCGTACGTCAGCACCGAGATCCCCGAGGGGTACCGGCTGGGGAGCGCCCCTTCCGGTTCGCCGTCGTCCGGCTTCGGCCGCACCCGCGCCCCCAACCGCGGGATCACCTTCGAAGGACTGAACGCGCAGACGGCCTCTTACCAGGGCCGGGTCGCCTTCCCCCCGGACGCCATCCTCGGCGCCAGCTCCACTCGCGTCCTGCAGGGTTCGAACGTCGCCCTGCGGCTGACCGATCGGGCGGGGGTCGAGATCGACCGCAAGCCGCTCAACACCTTCTTCGGCTTCCTCGGCAACGAGCTGCTGTTCGATCCGCGCGTCTACTTCGATCGCCTCTCCGGCCGCTTCTTCGTCGTCGCCCTCGAGCAGCAGCAGGACATCCAGTTCTCCGGCATCTGGCTCGCTGTGTCCAAGAACGCGAGCCCGACCGCGCTGCAGGCGCCGAGCGACTTCTGCACCTACCGGATTCCCGCCAAGCGCGCCGACAGCTGGGCCGATTTCCCGATGATCGGCATCAACGAGAAGTTCTTCGCCATCTCGGTCAACAACTTCCGGTTCGGCAACGGCTTCTTCCGGCGCGCCCACGTCTACGTGATGCCGGTGGCGCGCATCACCGACAACGCCACCGCCTGTCCGACCCTCGGCATCAAGCGGTTCGACCCGCAGCGTGGCGCCGACACCGAGCCGGCGTTCTCCATCCACCCCGCCCTGCATTACAGCACCAACGATCTGCCGGGCACGCCGCTGTTCATGGTGAGCACCGGCTTCCTGCTGCCGACCGATCACTACACGCTGTGGCGCATCGCCGGCCCGGCCAACAACCCGACCCTCTCCAAGCAGCTCGTCCGGGGTGACTTCGACTACTTCTTCGCGCCACTCGCCCCCCAGAAAGGGGGCGGCCAGGAACTCGACAGCGGGGATCCGCGCATCACCCAGGTCGCCTACCGCGACGGCAAGCTGTGGGCGGTCCAGGGGACGGCGTGCTCGATCGGCCCGTTGCCCAACGAGGCGTGCATCCGGGCGATCCAGATCACGCCGGCGGAAAGCGGCCCCTCGGCGATCACCTACAGCGAGACGTTCGGGCGGCCGAACCAGTTCATGTTCTGGCCGAGCATCGCCATCAACCGTCTCGGCGACGTCGCGATGGCGTTCCAGAAGTCGAAGGCCGATGCCTACCTCGGCGTGGTGTTCAACGGCAAGCGCGCCGATGCGCCGCACTTCGACACCATGCGCAACCTGCGGATCGGCAACTGCACGTTGATCCACATCGGCGGCGACGGCGTCACCCGCACCGGCGACTACGTCGGCGTGCAGACCGATCCCGCCGACAACCTCGGCTTCTGGATGACCGGCGAGTACCCGGGCAACATCGCCGGCGCGACCGTCGGCTGCAACTGGAAGACCTACGTCGGACGGGCCCAGTACTAGGGCTCGCGCCGGTCGGCGCCGGTCGGCGGCGGCCGGCGACCGTCAGTTGATGTAGCCGAGCGCCTCGAGCTCCCGGCGCAGCTTCGGGCTCGGGTTGACCTCGGTGGCGGCCGGCGTCTCTCGCGAGTCGAGAACCTGCTCGAAGGTCTCGAGCAGGCGGCCGACCTCGGCCGGGTGATTGCCGGACGCGTCCCACGCCTCCCCCGGGTCGTCGACCAGATCGAACAGCCGCTGGCGCCTCGAGAAGGGCCTCAGCAGCTTGAACCGCCCGTCGCGGATCGCCGACACCCGGGCGTCGTCGACTCGATCGAGGCGGCTGACGGCGACCAGCGGCGGCACCTCGCGATCGCTCCACAGTGCCGTGAGGTCGATGCCGGAGAACGCCGCGGGGACACGCAGCCCGGCGGTCTTGAGCACGGTGGGCGCGATGTCGATGCCGCGCACCAGACGCGGCTCTCGCTCGCCCGCCAGCCGACCGCCCGGGAACTTGACGATCAACGGCACCTGCAGCAGCTCTTCGTAGAGGGTGTGGGAGTGCCAGCCGACGTAGCCGTGCTCGCCGAACTCCTCGCCGTGGTCGGAGGTGAGGACGATCATCGTCGACTCCCACAGCCCGCGCTCCCGCAGCGCGGTGAACAGCTCCGCCAGGACGCGGTCGACCTCGAGGATCTCGGCGTCGTAGGTCGCGATGACGTGCTCGAGCTCTTCGGGCGGCAGGGGGCGCTCCGACTGGTTGATGCGGCGGATGGTCTCGACGCTGATGTGGGGGGGCAGCGCCCCGGAATAGTCGGACTCGAACACCGCCAGCGCCTCGGGCGACGGGTCGTAGGGGTGGTGCACCTGATAGGTGTGGAGGAAGAGGAAAA
>JBPEXA010000193.1:0-2093 GCA_052032135.1 Thermoanaerobaculia bacterium
CTCCGCGGCGAGCGACTCGCGCAGCCGCTGCAGCTCGACCTGCTGCTCCTCGCTCCCCGAAAAATGACGCCAGTAGTTGACGGCGTTGACCGCGGTCAGCACCAGAACGACGGTCCACAGCAGCGCCGCGCTCCGCTGCACCGGACGTCGGTTGACGAACGGGCGTCGCGCCAGGTTGAGCTCGCTGCGCTTCACGCCACCTCCCGTAGCGCCGCCCCGACCATCGACGCCAGCTCGACCGGAGCGACTTCCGGCAGGCGCCCGCGCAGCGGCAGCTGCTCGCGCCCGATCGCCACCGGGGTGACGCCGAGCGCTCGCTCCAGCTGGGCGAGCCAGAAGTCACGCTGGTGGTCGGCGCTCACCAGCAGCACGCGCTGGAGATCGCGACCGGGCAGCTGGTCGGCGATGAAGCTGGCGGTCAGCCGCAGGTCGCGCCGCACCAGATCGGCCGCCGCCTGGTCGTCGACGCCGGAGTCGAGCGCGCGGAACCGATGGAGGACCGGCTCGCCGCGCTGGAGGAACGTCAGTCCGTAGCCGTTGGCGGCGGTCAGCACCAGCGCCGAGAGCTCGAGCGCCCCGGTCACCTCGGCGACGGCGCCCGCGCTCGCCAGGCTGGCGTTGAGGATCTGGCCGACGTGGATGTCGCAGGCGTCGAAGGCGGCCTCGAGCTGGGCCAGCAGCGCCTCGATCGCGTAGCCGACCAGCACCCTGGCGGACGCCTCCTGGCCGGGGAGCGGCTCGACCGGCACCGCCCGGATCCGCAGATCGGCGACCGGGAACGGCACCTGCCGCTTGAGCTTCCAGCGCAGCGCTTCCAGCCGCCGCTCGCCCCGTGGCGGCAGCTCGTCCATCTCGGCGAACGAGAGGCGCAGCCAGGCGTCGGGGAGCACCAGCGACGCCTCGCCGACGCCGCCCTCGATCTCGGCGACGATCTCCTCGATCCGCGGCTTGAAGAGGCCCGGATCGTGCAGCGTCCCACCGAGAGGACCGGCGGCGAACAGCTCCGCCGGCAGCTCGGAGATGGCGAAGTCCTCGACCTCGAAGCCGCTCTCCTCGCGGACGAAGCGCCCGTACCGCAGCGCCCCCTCGGAGAGGAGGAAGACGTGCGGCGGCACCGGGCGAGGGTCGATCCCCAGCAGTCGCTCAATCAACGAAGGTGACCTTGTTGATCTCGCGCAGCGTGGTGACCCCCTCGAACACCTTCTCGAGCGCCGATTCGCGGAGGAACCGCATCCCTTCGTCGTGCGCGGCCCGTTTGATCTCGGAGGCGGGTCGGCGATCGAGGATCAGCTCGCGGATGCGGTCCGACAGATCGAGCAGCTCGGAGATCGCGGTGCGGCCGAAGAAGCCGGTGCCGTTGCACTCGAAGCAGCCCGCCCCCTCGTAGAAGACCTGGTCGCGATAGAGCTCGGGGTCGAGACCGCTCTCTTCCAGCAGCTGGTCGCCGACCTCGATCTGCCGCCGGCAGCCGGGGCAGATCTTGCGCACCAGCCGCTGCGCGAGGACACAGTTGAGGGCGGAGACGAAGTTGTAGAGATCGACCTTCATGTTGAGGAAGCGGCCGAGCACGTCGATCACGTTGTTGGCGTGCACGGTGGTGAACACCAGATGCCCGGTCAGCGCCGACTGGACGGCGATCTGCGCCGTCTCCTCGTCGCGGATCTCGCCGACCATGATCTTGTCCGGATCGTGGCGCAGGATCGAGCGTAGACCGCGGGCGAACGTCAGCCCCTTCTTCTCGTTGACCGGGATCTGGGTGATCCCCTTGAGCTGATACTCGACCGGGTCCTCGATGGTGATGATCTTGTCCTCCGACGACTGGATCTCGGACAGGCAGGCGTAGAGCGTGGTGGTCTTACCGGAGCCGGTCGGTCCGGTGACCAGAACCATGCCGTAGGGCTCGCGAATGAACCAGCGCAGCCGCTGGATCGTCTCGTCGTCGAAGCCGAGGATCGGGAGTTTCAGATTCTTGAACTCCTTGCTCATCGACTCCTTGTCGAGGATTCGGATGACGCAGTCCTCGCCGTGCACCGACGGCATGATCGAGACGCGGAAGTCGATCGTCCGGCCCTCGAAGCGGAGCTTGAAGCGAC
>JBPEXA010000194.1:0-2202 GCA_052032135.1 Thermoanaerobaculia bacterium
TCGACGACCGGTTCGGAGAAGGGGAGTGACGGCCGAGCGACGCGCCCCGGCAGGCGAGCGCAGCTTCCGCGGGCGTTCGGTGGTCGCCGGCAGCGCCTACGGCCGCTTCGTCGCCGTCGACCGCACCTCGCACGAGGTGCTGCGGGTGGCGATCGCCGAGACGGCGGTCGAGGCGGAGCTCGCCCGCCTCGGGCGGGCGGTGGCGCGGGCGCGCGAAGAGCTCGCCCGCACTCGCGAAGCGGTGCCCGAGGAGCTCGGCGGAGAGCTGGCGCCGATCTTCGACGCCCAGGGGCTGCTGCTCGAGGACGCCGCCCTCCAGGACCGTATCCGCGACCACATCGTCACCGAGCGCGTCAACGCCGAATGGGCGGTCTCCGAGACGCTCCGCGACCTCGAGCTCACCTTCGCCAAGGTCGACACCCCGCACCTCAAGGAGAAGGCCGACGACCTGCGCGACATCGCCCGCGCACTGATCCGCGCCCTCGGCTCCGACGACGAGCACACCCTCGCTTTCGACGAGCCGGTGGTGCTGTTCGCCAGCGATCTCACCCCGTCCGAGGCGGTGCGCTTCGCGCGCGCCGGCGTCGCCGGCTTCGCCCTCGAGAAGGGGGGCCAGGCGTCGCACACCGCGATCATCGCCCGCGCCCTCGATCTGCCGGTGATCTCAGGCCTCGCCGAGCTCGAGCCGGCCGATCTGGAGGCGGAGACCGCGGTCGTCGACGGCGACTCGGCGCAGCTGATCCTCGACCCCGATCCGACGACGGCCGCCCGCTACCGCGCCCGCGCCGAGGCGGTCGCCGAGCTGGAGCGCACGCGCGAGGCGGAGGCCGCCCTCGCCGCGGAGACGGTCGACGGGGTGGCGATCCAGCTGATGGCGAACATCGACCTGCTGGAGGAGCTCGACGACGCGCGCCGTTTCGGCTGCGAGGGGATCGGCCTCTATCGCAGCGAGTTTCTCTTCATCGAGCGCAGCCCGGAGCTGCCGACCGAGGAGGAGCAGCTCGACGTCCTGCGGCAGCTGCTGGAGGCCGCCGCCCCCCACCCGGCGGTGGTCCGCACCTTCGACCTCGGTGGGCGCAAGCTCGCCCGCGAGGTGATCTCCACCGACGAGGCGAACCCGGTGCTCGGCCTGCGCGGCATCCGCCTCACCCTGCAGCGGGGCGACATCTTCCGCTCGCAGGTACGGGCGATCCTGCGCGCCGGCGTGCACGGAAGGCTGCGGGTGCTGCTGCCGATGGTGACCGGCGTCGACGAGATCCGGCAGTTCCGTGCGGTGGTCGCCGACGCCGCCGCCGAGCTCGAGGGGGAGGGGCTGCCGTTCCGTTCCGACTTCCGGCTCGGCGCCATGATCGAGGTCCCGTCCGCCGCGATGATCGCCGACCGGCTCGCCGAGGAGGTCGACTTCCTCTCCCTCGGCACCAACGATCTCGTGCAGTACGCGCTCGCCGTCGACCGCAACAACGAGCACGTCGCCTACCTCTACCAGCCGTTCCATCCGGCGATCCTGCGCATGGTACGCTTCGTCCTCGACAGTGCCCGGTCGGCCGGCATCGGCGTCTCGGTCTGCGGCGAGGTGGCGGCGGACCCCGGGGCGACCGCCCTGCTCGTGGGCCTCGGGCTGCGGAGATTGTCGGTGACGCCGCGAGCGATTCCACAGATCAAAGAGACCATCCGCGCACTCTCGATCGCCGACCTCGAGAGGGTGGCGGCCCGCTGTCTGGAGGCGGCCTCGCCCGACGAGGTGACCCAGATCCTGGCGGCGGCGCGGCTCCGCGGAGAGAGCGGGGGGGCGGCATGCTGAGGACCGTCGAGACGATCGACAAACCGTGGGGCTACGAGCTGATCCTCGCTCACACCGACCGCTACGTCGGCAAGATCCTCCACGTCGAGCCGGGCCAGGCGCTGTCGTTGCAGTACCACGAGCGCAAGGACGAGACGCTCTACCTTTACCGGGGCTCCTTCGACCTCATCGTCGAGGAGGACGGCGAGATGGTGGAGCGCACCATCGAGGAAGGGCAGGCGTACCACATCGCCCCCTTCACCCGCCATCGGATGGTCGCCGGTCCGGACGGCTGCGACATCTTCGAGATCTCGACCCCCGAGCTCGACGACGTCGTCCGCATCGAGGATCGCTACGGCCGTGTCTAGGATCCCGCCGCTCGCCGCCGCTCCGGCGGTCGGCGCCCTCCTCACCCTGGTGGC
>JBPEXA010000195.1:0-1638 GCA_052032135.1 Thermoanaerobaculia bacterium
GGTCGCGTGCACGCAGTCGCCGCCGAAATCGATGTCCCGCCAGGCGTAGTCGTGCCCGCTCGCCTCGCGCTCGCCGTGCGCGCGCAGAGAGATTCTCGCGTCGCCGTCGAGCGAGAGCGTCGCGGCCGAGCCCTCGAGCCTGAGCTCGCCCATCGTCAGCCGCTGCTCCCGCGCCGGGTGGTCGATCAGGCGGTTGCCGTCGAACAGCCCGTCCGCCCCCGACACGAAATCGAACGTCACCAGCGCCGCGTCCTCGCCGCGAATGACCGGATTGAGGCGCCGCAGACGCGCGCGCACGCCGGCGATCTCGCCGACGAGATAGCGAAAGGTGTCGACGAGGTGCACCGCTGTCTCGCGAATCAGGAAGCGCTCCTGCTCGCGGAAGTACGGCTGGCGGTCGAGGTAGGCGTCGTCGCCGCGGCCGTCGCCGGGTCTGAGGTCGAAGCGGATGCTCCAGATCTCCCCGACCGTCCCCGCGGCCATCACCTCGCCGCCGAGCTCGCCGGCGGCCGGGCCGAGATCGATGACGTGGTCGGCCCCTTCGATCAGCAGCCGATCGTGCTCGACCACCAGCACCGTATTGCCGCGCGCTGCCAGATCCTGCAGCAGCCCGAGCAGTCGGGCGGTGTCGCGGGCGTGGAGACCGACGGTCGGTTCGTCCAGGACGTAGAGGGTGTCGGTGAGGCCCGAGCCGAGGGCGGCCGCCAGGTGGATGCGTTGCGTCTCCCCGCCCGACAGGGTCCGCGCCTGGCGATCGAGGGTGAGGTAGTCGAGCCCGACGCGGTGGAGCACCTCGACGCGGCGGCCCAGCTGGGTCAGCAGATGGCCGGCGATCTCGCGCTGCCGCTCGCTCCAGGCGGCGTCGCGCAGCCAGGCGCGCAGCTCCTCGACGCTGAGCGCCGTCAGCTGCGGCAGGGTGCGGTCGAGCACCGTCACGCTCAGCGCCTCGGGGCGCAGCCGCGAGCCGCGGCAGACGGGGCACGGATCGTAGGCCCGGAACCTCGCCAGCAGAACCCGCACGTGCACCCGGTACGCCTTCTTCTCCAGCCGGGCGAAGAAGCGGTCGAGGTTGGTGAACGGCCCCGCCCCCGACCAGACCCACTCGCGAGCCGCCTCCGGCAGCTCCGCCCATGGGACGTCGAGAGGGATCCCCGCCTCGCGACAGGCGGCGATCAGCTTGGCGTAGTGCTTCTCGTAGGCCGGGGTGTTCCACGGCGCGATCGGCCGCTCCTCGAGGGTGCGCGTCGGGTCGGGCACCACCCGCTCGCGATCGATGCCGATCACCCTTCCGAACCCCTGGCATTCGGGGCACGCACCGAGCGGCGAGTTGAAGGAGAAGAGCGCGGGGACCGGGCGTCGCAGCGTGATCCCGCACTGCGGGCAGCTCGGCCGAGGGGTGAAGTGGGCGACCTCCTCGCCTTCGGCGACCGCCCGACCTCCCAGCCGATACGCCTCCTCCACCGCCTGGGACAGCCGCGACGTCGACCGCCCCGCCCCGAAGCGGCCGAGCACCAGAAAGAGCGGATCGTCGTCCTTGCGCCACACCGCCCGTGAGTCGAGGCGGACGACCTCTTCGCCGTCGAGGCGCCGTCCGAACCCCTGGCGGACGAGCTCGCGCAGCGCCGTCGACGCACCCCG
>JBPEXA010000196.1:0-6065 GCA_052032135.1 Thermoanaerobaculia bacterium
ACTACTGGGAGACGGTCGACAACCTCGATCCGACGGCGATCGACTCCCTGCAGGAGTCGGGGGAGTCGTACCTCTTCGCCTACCAGATCTGGCCGGCCGCCTACTTCCGCTGGGAGTTCGACCTCGAGCTCTTCGACGAGGGGTTCCAGGGCAACCCGGAGCCGGCGCTGTCGCCGATCGTCTACGCGCTGTTCGGCAAGGGCCTCTACGGCGGCGTCGGCGTCGGCGTGCTGGTCTCCGAGGGGTTCGGTGACGACGAGGTGTCCGACGTCTTCTACGCCGCGCGCGCCGGCTTCAACGTCGACCTCGTCCCCAACCTGAAGCTCGACCTGCACGGTAACTACCGGTTCGACGACGTCGATCAGATCGACGGCGCCGGCTCCGACAGCATCACCCTCGGCGCGCTGCTGCGCTTCGATCTATGAGCGAACGAAGCATGTCGCCCCACACCCCATCAGCCTCTCCGCCGGGTCCGATCACCTCGGCCAGCCCAACGTCCGTCGGTCCCCCGGCCGTCGTGGCGGGCCCGGTGTTTTTTTCTTGCTTTGTTCCGACGGGGGTCGGCTCGAGGACTCTCATCCACAACGAGCGTTCTCTCAGGCACCTGACGGTTTAGCTGCTCTCGAGCCGCCCCCCGTCGATTGCACGCGAAAGGAACCCGCAGATGGCATGGAACCGCAATCCCCAGGACGAGTCGCCGACCCCCGTTGCCGAGAAGAGTCGAGGCAAGGGCGGAGGCCGCGTGTCGACCCTCGGACCGTCGATCGCCATTCGCGGTGATCTGACCGGTGCCGAAGACCTGCGCATCGAGGGGTCGATCGAGGGGACGATCCGGCTCGCCCAGCACAGCATCCTGGTGGCGAGCGGCGGTCGCATCCAGGCGGACATCTTCGCCCGCTCGATCTGCGTCGAGGGCGAGGTCGACGGCAACCTCAACGGCGAAGAGGAGGTGATCATCCGCCCCTCCGGCCGGCTCGAGGGCAACATCACGGCGCCGAGCGTCACCCTCGAGAACGGCGCCAAGTTCCGCGGCTCGATCGACATGGAGCCGGCGTCGCGACGGCCGCAGCGGACCGACGAGGCGCCCGCCGCCGCGAAGGCGACCGCCGACCCCCCGAAGCGCAAGGGGGCCGGAGCGCCGACCGTCGCTCCAGCGCCCGCCGAAGGCTAGTCGTCGCGGGCCATGGGCCCGTGCGCCGACGACCCGCCGGCCAGCTGCACGAGCGCCAGCCCCCCGAGCGCGCGCCGCGCGCGGGCGAGCCACCGATCCCACGGCAGCCGGCGGGTGAAGGCCGCCAGCGCATCCTCGAGCGGGTCGCCCTGCTCGAGGATCAGCACGAACGGCTCGACGTCGACGTGGGCCGGTTCGGTGGACAGCTTCCAGTAGAGGATGCCGGCGAGCAGATCGGCGCCGCGCTCGAGATGAGCCCTGTAGAGAGCGCGGACCGCCGCCGCCCGTTCGGCGAGGTCGGGCGGCTGGTCCTGCCAGATCACCAGCTGCTCGCCGTCCGGTGACGGCAGGACGGCGAAGCCGTGATCGGCCCACGGCTCGATCGTCGAGTTGCGGCGGCGAACGTAGCCGAGCTCGGTGAAGAGAACCGGATGCTCAGCGAGCCCCTCCGCCTCGCGGAAGCGATCGAGGCGGTCGAGCACGACGTCCCAACGCGACTCGAGCAGCGCCTCGAGCTCGCCGTCGCCGATGTCGGGCAGGTAGTGGCGGCGCAGGGGAAAGTAGGCGTTGACGCCGAACAGGTCGAGCGCGTCCCAGAAGCCGACCTCCTCGTACTGGTCGAAGTTGGCGGCGTAGGTGACCCGCCCGCGATAGACCCCGCGAACCGCCGCGATCACCTCCCGCCACTCACCGTCGAGCCGGCGGCGGCGCTCGTTGATCGCGGTCAGCGGATCCTCCTCGTCGAGGAAGGCGACACGGGTCGCCCACCGCCTCTCGACCGCCGACCGCTCGTCGAGGAACGTCGGCAGCGAGGCACCCGGGTCGTGGCCTCGCACCCAGAGGTGGCGCCCCTCGATCGCCGCCTGGTGGGCGAGCAGCTTCTCGTTCTCCGTCGTCACCTTCTCCTCGTTGGCGAAGTACTCCTCGAGGACCGGCAGCTCCGCGAGCGGCACCGTGCTCGCCATCGAGTTGAGCTCGCTGCCGACGGCGAAGACCGCGACCCCCTCCCGCTCGGCGATCTCCGCCCACTGGAGCACGAAGCGGCGGTAGCGGGCGAACCACTCGGCGAGCGCCTGTGGCCCGTCGGGCCAGATCATGCCGTGCCAGAGGAACTTGTTGCGATCGAAAGCGTGGTCGAGGGCGACCCGCAGCACCAGCACCGCATCGAGACCGGCGGCTCGCGCCTGCCGGATCTCGTGCACCACCCACGGCTCCTCGGCCTCGAACCACAGGTTGTCGGAGTCCCAATCGCCCTGCCGCGCGTAGACGGTCACCGCCACCGTGTTCATGCCGGTGCGATCGAGCGCTCCCACCCAGGCGGCGTGGTCGGCCTCGTTCACCTGGATGCCGCCGAGCAGGAAGGTCGGGGCGGCGGCCGGAACGCCCCAGTAGACGGCGCCTGCGAGCACCGCGAGCAGCCACCAGCGCTTCATCACGATGATGATACGGGCGCCGTCGGTCGGCGGTCGGCCGTCGACCGCGTCAGCCCGACCAGGCGAGCGTCAGCGAGACGCTGCGACCGCGCGACAGCGCCGCCTTGTCGTCGGCAGACGTGAAGTAGCTCTCGTCGGCGAGGTTGCGACCGGCGAGCTGCAGGCTCCAGCCGTTGTCGAAGCGGATCCCGAAGCCGGCCGAGACGAGGTCGGCGCCGGCGATCGCGCTCTCACCGCTACCGGGATCGTCCTTGTCGAAGCGATGCTCCCACCGGACGTCTCCGCTCCACGCTCCGCGCCGCCATCGCGCCGAGGCGTTCAGCTGGTCGGCGGGAACGTCGGCGAGCGGTGAGCCGTCGTCGGCCCGGCCCTCCATCCGGTGCCCTCCCCAGCCCAGCGTCCAGTCGGTGCCGACGGTGTACGCCCCTTCGAGCTCGACGCCCTCGATCCGGCCGGAGGTGAGATTGACGAAGCTCAGCTGGTCCTCCACCGGCTCGATGCGCTCGATGTAGTCGTCGATCTCGTTGACGAAGGCGCCGGCGGCGACGAAGAGGCGCGATCCGTAGTAGCGCAGTCCGGCGTCGAGCGTCCACGACCGCTCGCTGTCGAGGTCGGGATTGCCGGCGACCGAACCGCGGGGGGTGACGCCGGTGAAGTAGCGCTCCGAGAGCGATGGGAACCGCAGACCGCTGCCGAGGTTGGCGGTCAGCTCGAGGCCGGACGCGACGGGGGTGACCAGGCCGACGAACAGCGCGGTCGCGGTCTCCTGCTCCGAGGCGCGACCGGCCGCCTGCTGCTCCTGCACCGCCAGCCGTCCGCCGGCGAGCACGACCGTCGCGCCGAAGCGCCGCTCCAGAGCGCCGTAGAGGCCGAGCTCGTCCTCGCTGCCGTCGAGTGGCGTCTGCTCGATCCGCGGCCCGACGCCGTCGACCGGCCGCAGCAGCTCGCGAGCCTCGACGCCCCGTCGGCCGAACGCCTCGATGCCGTAGCGCACCGTCCCCTGGTCGCCCCAGCCGCTCCGCCGATGCCAGTCGAAGCCGAAGTCGAACGCCTCGTTGCGGGTGGTGATCGACAGCCCGTCGCGCACCACCTCGGTCTCCAGCTCGTTGGGGTGGACCCAGGCCTCGAGCTCCCACCCCGAGCCGCCGACGCCGAATCGCAGCATCCAGTGCTCCTCGGTCGGGTAGACGGTGACGCGGTCCGGGAAGTCGCTGTTCGACTTGCCGATGTCGTTGCCCCGCGATGCGACCGCCAGCAGCGAGAAGCGGCGTGCTCCGCGCTCCCACCGCCGCAGCACGGTCGCCGAGCTCTGCTCGTAGCCGTCGTTGAGCGTCGCCCCGTCGGGAGCTTCTCCCTCGTCCGAGCGGCGGTGGGCGACGCCGAGGCTCCAGCGCTCGTCGCCCCACCCCGCGAGCAGCCGCCGCCCGTCGCCGTTCGACTCGAAGGCGAGCTCACCGACCGCCCGCGAGAACTCTCGCGGGAACATCTGCACCACGCCGCCGAGGGCGCCCGAGCCGTAGTAGCTCGACGACGGCCCGCGGAGGACGTCGACGTCGCCGATCAGGCCGGGATCGAGGAACGACGCCGACACGCCCGCCCGGCGCTCGCCGATGACGCGCATCCCGGAGAGCAGGGTCAGCACCCGCAGGCGGGCGATGCCGCGGATCGAGTAGGTCTGGAAGATCCCTCCCTGGCCGTTCTCCGACACGCCGGGCACCGCCGCCACCAGCTCGGTGAGCGTCGCCGGCGGCGCGGCGAGCTCCTCGACCGAGACCACCGACGCGGCGACGCTCGACGGCGCGTACGGCGCGTCGTCGCGATTCGCCGACACCGCGATCTCCTGGAAGAACTTCGGTTCGAGCTGCACCCGCTGCGGCGCGCGACCGGCCACCTCGACGCTCGCCGCCGCGAATCGCGGATGGCTCACCGTGATCGTGACCGGCGGGGTGACGCCGGCGAGCTCGAACGACCCTTCGAAGTCGGTGAAGGTGACGCGCTCCCCCGCCTCGACCCTCGCGTTCTCGATCGGCACCCCTTCCGGGCTGGCGACCTGGCCGCTGACCTGCGTCCATGCCGGCGCGGCCGTCACCCACAGGCTCACGGCGAGGAGGCTGAGAGTTCGCTGGACCATCCGCTGGGTGCGCCCCCTTCGCGAGGCAGCCGCATACCCTAACACCCGGCTTCGGGAGGGGATTCCAGCGGCGTGGCCGGCTCGTATTAGAGTCGGGCGGCCCATCGAGGACCGCCGTGGACGCGCACATCGAGCTCGATCAGATCACCAAGCGCTTCGGGGATGCGCTCGCCGTCGACGATCTGTCGCTGGCGATCCCGCGCGGCACCATCTTCGGTCTCCTCGGGCCCAACGGCGCGGGCAAGTCGACGACCATCCGCATGATCCTCGACATTCTCGCTCCCGACAGCGGCGAGGTGCGCCTGTTCGGGCGCTCGCGGCGCCACGACGACCTCGACCGCATCGGCTACTTGCCCGAGGAGCGCGGCCTCTACCAGAAGATGAGGGTGCGCGACGTGCTGCTCTTCCTCGGTGAGCTGCGGGGCCTCGATCGGGCGACCGCCCGCCCGCGCATCGACGACTGGCTGGAGCGGGTCGGGCTCGCGGAGCGAGCGACGTCGAAGGTCGAGGAGCTCTCCAAGGGGATGCAGCAGAAGATCCAGCTCGTCGGGACGGTGCTCCACGAGCCCGACATCCTGGTGCTCGACGAGCCGTTCTCCGGTCTCGACCCGATCAACCAGGGCCTGTTCAAGGAGCTGCTGGCCGACTACCGGGGGCAGGGGCGGACGATCCTCTTCTCGACCCACATCATGGAGCAGGCGGAGAAGCTGTGCGACCACATCTGCCTGATCTCGAACGGTCGCGCCATCCTCCACGGCGAGCTGGCGGCGATCAAGCGGCAGCTGCGGGGCAACAGCTACCGGCTGGTCGTCGACGGCGACCGTGGGCCGATCGGCGAGCTCGATGGCGTCGAGAGCGTCCGCGACGACGGCGGCACGCTGCGGGTGCTGCTCGCCGACGGGGTCGAGGGCCACGAGCTGCTCGGCCGGCTGGTCGGGGAGTGGACGGTGCACGAGTTCCGCTCCGAGGAGCCCGACCTCGAGTCGATCTTCATCAAGGCGGTGCAGGATGCGCGCTAGGAAGGTCGCGGTCCTCGCCCGCCGCGAGTACGTCGAGCGGCTGCGCAGCAAGGCGTTCTGGATCTCGACCGTCGCCCTGCCGCTGCTGCTGCTGGTGATGGCGCTCGTCCCGGCGCTGCTCGCCTCGCGGGCGACGTCCGACAAGAGGATGGTCGTGGTCGACGAGACCGGAGCGCTCGGTGAGTCCCTCGCAGCGGCGCTCGCCAGGCCCCGCGCCGGCGAAGAAGAGGTGCTCAGCAGCTTCGAGGTGCTCCTCGAGCCACCGGCCACCGACGTCGACGCTCAGCGGCAGGCCCTCGACCGCCGGATCC
>JBPEXA010000197.1:0-1533 GCA_052032135.1 Thermoanaerobaculia bacterium
GTCGAGCGCTACAGCGGCATCGAGTCGGTCGCACCGACGCTCGATCGGCTCGGCGGCACGTCGTGGTCGCGCCGCCAGGACCGGGTGCGCAAGAGCGTTCGCAAGCTGGCGATCGATCTGCTGGAGCTCTACGCCGAGCGGGAGCTCGCCGAGGCGCCGGCGATGCCGCCGCCGAGCGAGCTGATGGCGCAGTTCGAGGCCTCCTTCGAGCACGAGGAGACCGTCGACCAGCTGACCGCGATCGCCGCCATCATGGGCGACCTCGGTCGACGGCGACCGATGGACCGCCTGCTGTGCGGCGACGTCGGCTTCGGCAAGACGGAGGTCGCCATGCGCGCCGCCTTTCGCGTCGTCGACGGCGGCCACCAGGTGGCGATGCTGGCGCCGACGACGATCCTCGCCGACCAGCACCTCGAGACCTTCCGCCAGCGCTTCGCCGGCTTCCCGGTGGAGATCGACATGGTCTCGCGGTTCCGCACCCCCGCCGAGATCGCCGAGGTGCGCGCCCGCGCCGCCGCCGGTACGGTCGACATTCTGGTCGGCACCCACCGGCTGCTGAGCCGCGACATCGAGCTGCCGAAGCTGGGGCTGCTGATCGTCGACGAGGAGCAGCGGTTCGGGGTCGCTCAGAAGGAGCGGCTGCGCGACCTCAAGCGCAACGTCCACGTCCTCGCGATGTCGGCGACGCCGGTGCCGCGGACGCTGCAGCTGTCGCTGGCCGGGGTGCGGGATCTGTCGGTCATCGAGTCGCCGCCGCGCGATCGGATGGCGGTCGAGACCGCGGTGCTGCCGCTCGACGACGGCTCGGTGCGGGAGGCGATCGAGTTCGAGCTCGAGCGCGGCGGCCAGATCTACTTCGTCTACAACCGGGTCGAAGGGATTGAGGAGATCGCCGGCTGGCTGCGCGAGCTGGTGCCCGGCCTGCGGCTGACGATCGGCCACGGGCAGCTGCCGGAGCGCGAGCTGGCGGATCGCATGCACGCCTTCAAGGAGCGGGAGCACGATCTGCTGCTGGCGACCACGATCATCGAGAACGGCATCGACATCTCGAACGTCAACACGATGCTCATCCACCGGGCCGATCGCTTCGGCCTCTCCCAGCTCTACCAGCTGCGGGGGCGGGTGGGGCGGGGCGACCGGCTCGCCTACTGTTACCTGCTGCTCGCCTCCGATCGGGCGCTGAGCGAGGAGGCGCGCCAGCGGCTGGCGGCGATCCGCGAGTTCTCCGAGCTCGGAGCCGGCTTCCGCGTCGCCGCCCGCGACCTCGAGATCCGTGGTGCCGGCAACCTGCTGGGCGCCGAGCAGAGCGGCCACATCGCGGCGGTGGGGATGGAGACCTACCTGCGGCTGCTGGAGGATGCGGTCCGCGAGCTGCGAGGGGAGAAGGTGCGGCGCGCCGGCTCGGCGGTCATCGACCTGCCGGTGGCGACCACCATTCCCGACAGCTACATCCCGGACGCCAACCTGCGGATGGAGATCTACCGGCGGGTGGCGGCGGCCGACGATCGCGACGCGGTGCTCGCCGAGCTCCGG
>JBPEXA010000198.1:0-1883 GCA_052032135.1 Thermoanaerobaculia bacterium
AGAACCTCGACCGCTCGATCCTCGACTTCGTCCACCCCAAGGACGCGCGGGTGGTGGAGACGACGATCGCCGACGTGGTGCGCAATCCGGAGTGGCGGCCGCGGATCTCGATCCGCATCCAGAACGCCGCGCAGCGCTGGCAGTGGTTCGAGTGCGCGGTGGCCAACCGCAGCGCCCAGCCGGAGATCGGCGGCATCGTCGTCAACAGCCGCGACATCACCGAGCGTCGCCACGCCGAGAAGCGCCTCCTCCAGCAGGCGCACCAGGACTCGATGACGGCGCTGCCGAACCGGGCCTCGATCCGGCGCGAGCTGCAGCGATTGCTCTCCGCCCGTGACGAGGTCGGCGCCGGCGCGGTGCTCTTCTTCGATCTCGACAAGTTCCGGCAGATCAACGACACCCACGGGCACGCCGACGGCGACCGGGTGCTGATCGAGCTCAGCCGCCGGCTGCGCGAGGTGATCGGAGCCCCGCACACCCTCGGCCGCCTCGGCGGCGACGAGTTCGTGGTGGTGTGCCGCGCCCAGCACGACGCCCTGCAGGCGGTGCGCCTCGGGCATCGCATCCTCGCCGTGCTCGAGGAGCCGTTCCACGCCCACGGGCGCCGCCACCACCTCACCGCCAGCCTCGGCCTGCGCTACCTCGAGCTCGAGGACCTCGACGGCGACGCCACCCGCCCGGACGATCTGCTGCGCGACGCCGACGCCGCGATGTACGCCGCCAAGCGCGGCGGGCGCGGCAAGCTGAGGATCTTCGACGAGGCGCTGCGCCGGGAGATCCTCGACCGCTACGAGACCGAGCGCTATCTCAGGGAGGCGGTCGCCCGCGACGAGCTCGCCGTCTACGTGCAGCCGAGCGTCGAGCTCGCCACCGGCAAGGTCGTCGGCGCCGAGGCGCTGGTGCGTTGGAAGCACCCCGAGCACGGCGTGCTGGCGCCCGCGGACTTCCTCGACATCGCCGAGGAGAGCGGTCTCATCATCGACATCGGCCGCTGGATGATCCACCGCGCCTGCGTGGTCGCCGCCCGCCGTCGTCTCGAGCACCCCGAGGAGCCGTTCTGGATGTCGGTCAACGTCTCCCCCTACGAGCTCGCCGAGGGCAACGTCGCGGAGACCGTCCGTCGCGCCCTCGACACCACCGGCCTCGCCCCCGAGACGCTGTGCATGGAGATCACCGAGCACAGCTTCACGATGGACCCCGAGCGGGTGATCGAGACGCTCGAGAACCTGCAGTACGCCGGCGTGAGGATCGCCATCGACGACTTCGGCACCGGCTATTCGTCGTTCTCGTATCTCCAGCGCTACCCGGCCGACCTGCTCAAGATCGACCGCAGCTTCGTCAGCGCCCTCGACGGCGCCGACAACAGCGGCGCCCGCGCCATCGTCCGCTCGGTCCTCGACCTCGCCGCCAACCTCGGCCTCGGCGTCGTCGCCGAGGGGATCGAGACCCCGAGCCAGCGCCACACGCTGACCGAGCTCGGCTGCGTGCAGGCGCAGGGCTTCCTGTTCGGCAAGCCGATGCCGGCCGAGGAGTTCCTCGCCGGTCGCAAGCCGGAGCTGCTGACGGCCCTCAGCTAGGTGGGCGCCGCAGCACCCGCGAGGCAGCCGGGCTCCCCGGGACGGATCGCCACCACGGGTGCGCAGACGCCTTCCCCCTCGCCGGCGGAGCGGTAGAATCCCCGCCACATGACCGCGCCCAGATTCCCCACGACCGGGCCACCGCTGCAGGTGGACCGCACCCTGCGCGCCACGCTCGAGGACATCGTCGAGCTCACCCGGATCCAGCTCCCGACCGACAGCGCGAGCATCGTGCTGTGGGACGAAAGCGACGAGCGCTACGACATCAGTGCCTCCACCGTCCCCGATCAGCGGGACGAGACGGTC
>JBPEXA010000199.1:0-9244 GCA_052032135.1 Thermoanaerobaculia bacterium
CGAGGAGGACGACGACTGGTATTGGGTGCGCGCCGGCCACCTCGAGGGGTGGGTCTATCGCTACGGCGTCTCCCCCGGCGCGGGACCGCCGACGGGAGCGGCCGCGATCGGGGCGCCGAGCACGCCGATGCCCGACGGGGCGGCCGCAGGAGCCGAGTCCGCCGCGGACGGGTCGGCCGGCGAATCCGCCGGAGCCGGCGTCGTCAACACCCCCCTCAACCTCCGCAAGGCGCCCGATCGACGCGGAACCTTCATCACCACCCTCGACGAGGGGACGGTGGTGGAGGTGCTGCGCCGCCGCGGTGAGTGGCTGCGGGTGCGGGCCGCCGACCGCACCGGTTGGGTGATCCGCTACGGGGTGACCCTCGACAGCGGCATCGGCGGCGACGCCGGGGCCGCGACGACCGTCACCCCGGAGGCGGTGGACGACGGCGGCGCGGTGACCAACACCAACCTGAACCTGAGGCGCAATCCCGGTCTCGACGGCGCCTATCTGACGACGCTGCCCCGCGGCACCGAGGTCGAGTTGATCGAAGTGCGGGGCGAGTGGTACCGCATCCGCGCCGGCAACCAGGCCGGTTGGGTGATTCGGGACGGGGTGTCGATCGGCACCGGGGATCCGGGAGAGTAGGGGAGGCGGGGCGATGTTCCGACTGTTCAACCGCTATTGGTCGCTGACCTCTCTGATGGTCCTCATCGTCGAGGCCGGCGTGGTCGTCGCCGCGCTGCAGCTCGCCCACCGGCTCCGGTCGTGGATCTACTTCGGCTTCAGCGCCGAAGCTCCCTTCCTCTACTCGGGCCCGGAGTTCTGGCTCCTGAGCCTGCCGGTGGTCGGCACCGTCCTCTTCCTCCTCTACGCGGAGGGGATGTACGAATTCAACGAGCCGATGGACGACCGCCGAGTGTCGATCGGCCTCCTGCGCGCGCTGACGATCAGCACCATCATCCTGCTCATCCTCTACTTCACGATGCCCCAGATCGCCTTCGGACGAGCGGTCTTCGCGATGTCGATGATCTTCATCCTCTTCGGGCTGTGGGGGTGTCGACGGGCTCTGCGGTGGGCGCTGCGGCGGCACCTGATCAGCGAGCGCGTGCTGATCGTCGGTTCCGACGAGGCCGCCAAGGACCTCGCCCGCGAGATCCTCAGTCGCAAGCACCTCGGCTACCGCGTCCTCGGCTTCCTGTCGGACGACCCGGCGCTGCAGGGCGTGAGCATCGTCAACCCGAAGGTGATCGGGAAGACCGACAAGGCGAGCGAGCTGGCCCGCGCCCATCGCGCCTCGGTGGTGGTCGTCGCGCAGCAGGACAGCCGCGGGCAGGTGAGCCTCAACAGCCTGATGGACTGCAAGCTGCAGGGCATTCCGGTGGCGCGGAGCTCCGACTACTACGAGCGGCTGACCGGCAAGGTGCTGCTCGACGGCATCCGCGTGAAGTCGTGGCTGATCTTCTCGCAGGGTTTCGTCATCCAGCGCTCGACGCTGTTCGCCAAGCGGGCGATCGACCTCGCCGCCGGCGCGATCGGGCTCGTCATCGCCGCCCCGCTGATGCTGCTGGTCGCGATCGCGATCAAGTGCGAGTCGCGCGGGCCGGTCTTCTACCGGCAGGAGCGGGTCGGTCGCAACGGCCGCCTGTTCACGCTGTGGAAGTTCCGGTCGATGCGGGACGACGCCGAATCGGTGGGTGGCGCCCAGTGGGCGGCGGAGGTCGATCCCCGGATCACGCGCATCGGGCGCTTCCTTCGCAAGTCGCGCCTCGACGAGCTGCCGCAGCTGTGGAACGTCCTCAACGGCAGCATGAGCCTGGTCGGCCCGCGACCCGAGCGACGGGTGTTCGTCGACCGGCTGCGGCTGCTGCATCCGCTCTACGAGCAGCGTCACAAGGTGCGCCCCGGCCTCACCGGCTGGGCGCAGATCAAGGCGGCCTACGCCGCCTCGGTGGAGGAGTCGATCGAGAAGCTCGGCTTCGACCTCTACTACATCAAGAACCTCTCCGCGTTCCTCGATCTCTCGATCCTGTTCAGCACGCTCAGGATCGTGCTGGTCGGGCGCGGGGCGCGCTGACGGGCGATCGGGCGATGAAGATCCTCTACCTGTCGCACTGTCTCCCCTTCCCGCCGGACAAGGGAGAGCGGATCCGCGCCTACCAGCAGCTGTGGCATCTGACCCGCCGACACGAGGTGCACCTGCTGGCGTTGTCGCGCGGGGAGACCTCCGTGCCGGAGGAGCTGGCGGAGCTATGCGCCTCGTCGGAGGTCTATCCGGTCGGAGCGGTCGGTGGCCGCCTGCGCAGCGCCGCCGGGGTGCTCGGTCGCCAGCCACTGACGCTGCGGTACTTCCGCTCCCGAGCGCTCCAGCGGCGGGTCGACGAGCTCGCCCGGCGAGAGCGCTTCGACGCCGTCGTCGCCTACACCTCCGCGATGGTGCCTTACGCGCGGCGGATCAACAGCGGCACGCCGCTGGTGCTCGACATGGTCGACGTCGATTCCGCCAAGTGGTCCCACTACTCGAAGTTCGCCGGCTGGCCGATGCGGTGGGTCTACGGGCTGGAGGCCCGCCGCATGCAGCGCCTCGAAGCGTCGCTCCAGGACTTCTCGAGCATCGTCCTCACCACCACGCGGGAGGTCGAGGAGCTCAGGTCGTTCGCTCCGGCGCTCTCCGCCTCCGCCGTCGGCATCGGCGTGCGGTTCGATCCCTCCTGCCGGCTCCCGCTGCCCAAATCCGATCCGCCATCGCTGGTGTTCACCGGACAGATGGACTACTTCGCCAACGTCGACGGGGTGACGCACTTCGCGCGCAACGTGTTCCCCGGCCTCCGCCAGCGGTTCCCCGGTCTCGAGTTCGTGATCGTCGGGCGGTCGCCGACCGAGGACGTGGTCGCGCTCGAAGAGGTCCAGGGGGTGGTCGTCACCGGCGAGGTGGCCGAGGTGGCGCCGTTCCTCGCCCGCGCGAGCGTCTTCGTCGCTCCGTTGAGGATCGCCCGCGGACTGCAGACCAAGGTGCTGGAAGCGATGGCTGCCCGCGTCCCCGTCGTCTGCAGTCGTGACGTCGGAGCCGGCCTGGTGGACGGCGGGTTCCGCAGCGGTCGCGACCTGGTGATCGCCGACGGCGACGACGATCTGGCGGAGGGGATCGCCGCGGTGCTCGATCGTCCGACGTTCGCCGAGCACCTGGCCCGCAACGCGTTGGCCCGCGTGCGCTCGGCCTACTCGTTCGAGTCGGCGACGCTCGGCTTCGAACGCGTGCTCGAAGCGGCGGCACCGGCTGCACGCCCCGACGACGGAGATCGCTGCAGCCCACGCGCGCGCGCGTCCTGAATCATGGGACTGCGAGACCTCGTTCTGGTCGTCGCCTTCTTCGGAGCGCTACCGATCGTTCCGTTTCGACCGTTCCTCGGTCTCCTGATGTTCTCCTGCCTGGCGTACTTCCGACCCCAGGAGATGTCGTGGGCGCTGAGATCGATGCAGCTCTCCCAGTACACCGCCCTGGCGATGTTCCTCGGTCTCGGCGTCGGTTTCCTGTTGCCGAAGATCGTCCCGCGGGAACGGGTGGTCACCTGGCGACCACCGACGATCGGGCTGATCGCCATCTGGGTGTGGGTCTTTCTCTGCTGCCAGACGGCCGTCGATCCCGCCGCCACCAGTCGTCGGCTCGACAGCATCACCGTCGTGATCATCATCGCCGTGCTCACCACCGGGCTGGTGCGCACCAGAGAGCGCTTTCGCTGGATGGCGATCCTGATCGGGGCGTCGCTCGGTGCCCTCGGCCTCAAGTACGCCCTCTACGGAGCGCTGCGAGGCGGAGCGGTGTTCACCAAAGGCCCCGGTGGCTTCATGGTCGACAACAACAGCTTCGCGCTCTGCCTGAACATGGCACTACCCCTGCTCGCCGGCCTGGCGTTCACGGAGAAGAGCAGGGCGATGCGCATGCTGGCGCTCCTGCTCGCCGCCGGCTCGGTGCTGACGATCATCTTCACCTTCTCGCGCGGCGGGCTGCTGACGTTGATCGCGGTGGCCGGCCTGCTCGTCTGGTCGTCGGGCAAGCGGATGGTGGCGGCGGTCGCCGTCGCCTTCGGGATCGGCGCCTTTCTCCTGGTGGCGGGGGGTTCGTTCAAACAGCGCTACCTCGAGCGGGCGGGAACGATCGCGACCTACGACGAGGACGCCTCCGCCCGCGGGCGGCTCGAAGAGTGGGAGCGCGCCTTCGTCGTCGCTTCGGACTACCCGCTCATGGGTGTCGGCCCCGGCAACTGGTACGTGATCTACGAGCACTACACCGGGCTCAAGAAGGCGCGAGTCACCCACAACTCCTTCCTCCAGTTCATGGTCGACACCGGTTACCCGGGACTGGTCCTGCTGGTCGGGCTCCTGAGCTGCTCGCTCTACCGGCTGCAACGGTTGAGGCGTCGGGTCGAGGAGGAATGGGCGAGGACGTACGCTCGGATGCTGCAGATCTCGATCATCGCCTTCGTGATCGGCGGCAGCCTCCTCGACATGGCGTACCTCGACCTCATCTACCATCTGATCGCGCTCGGCGTTGGGCTGGAGGTCGCCGCCCATGCCGAGGCGAAAGCCGACCAGCGACAGGACGAGCCGACGGCGGAGGTGCTTCCCTGGTACATGGTGGAACCGGCGCGCTGAACGTCGACAGCGAGCCGGGCTCCACGTCGGCTGCGACACCCCTCGATGCCGCCGAGCCGGTCGAGCTCCCGGCCGACGGGTCGGTCTGCAACGCGCTGTCGGTCGACGTCGAGGACTACTTTCAGGTCGGCCTCTTCGAGGACGTGATCGACCGCGCCGACTGGGACGGCTTCGAGCTGCGGGTCGAGCGCAACACCCTCGAGCTGCTGGAGCTGTTCGACCGCCACGGCGCGCGGGCGACCTTCTTCGTTCTCGGCTGGGTGGCGGAGCGCCGCCCCGAGATCGTCGAAGCGATCGTCGCCGCCGGCCACGAGCTGGCGGCGCACGGCTACGACCACCGGCGGGTCACCAGCCAGACGCCGGAGCAGTTCCGGGCCGACGTCCGGCGGACGCGGCAGATCCTCGAGCAGCTGGGCGGCGTCGAGGTGATCGGCTATCGGGCGCCCAGCTACTCGATCGTCCGTTCGACCTTGTGGGCGCTCGAGGTGCTCGCCGAGGAGGGGTTTCGCTACGACTCGAGCATCTTCCCGATCACCCACGACTACTACGGCATACCGGACGCTCCTCGCTTTCCGTGGGTGACGACCATCGGTCGGTCACGGCTGCGGGAGTTTCCGATCTCGACCGTCCGGGTCGCCGGCCGCAACCTCCCCTTCGTCGGTGGCGGCTACCTTCGCCACTTCCCGAGCGCCTGGATCGAGTGGGGGATGCGCCGGTTGAACGAGCGGGAGGGACGACCGGCGGTCGTCTACATCCACCCGTGGGAGATCGACCCCCGGCAACCGCGTCAGAAGGTCGGCTGGCGGACCGCGGTCCGGCACTATCGCAACCTCGACCGCGCCAAAGAGAAGCTCGAACGGCTGCTGGTGCGATACCGTTTCGCCACCCTCCGGGAGGTGCTCGGGCTGTGAGCGAGAAGAGGTCGTCGATGTCGGGAGCGAAGTCGGACAGAGAGAGCGGGACACCGAGAGTGTCGATCGTCATCCCCGTCTACAACGAGGAGGAGAACGTGCCGCTGCTCTACGCCGAGCTCGCCGACGTCGCCGATCGGATCGGCGCGTGCGAGATCCTCTTCGTCGACGACGGCAGCACCGATCGGACGGTCGAGGAGCTGCGCGCCGTCTGCGACGCCGATCCGCGGGTCCGGGCGGTGCTCTTCGCCCGCAACGAAGGGCAGACGACGGCGCTGCAGGCGGGCTTCGACCTCGCTAGAGGATCGTTGGTGGTCACCCTCGACGGCGACCTCCAGAACGATCCGGCCGATATCCCGCGGCTGCTCGCCGGGATCGAAGAGGAGGGGTACGACGTCGTCTGCGGCTGGCGGCGGCGGCGGCGCGACAAGTGGCTGTCGCGCCGGTTGCCGTCGGAGGCGGCGAACAAGCTCATCGGAGTGCTCACCGGCGTCGACATCCACGATCACGGCTGCACCCTGAAGGCGTTCCGGAAGGAGCTGCTCGATCGGGTCAAGTTCTACAACGAGATGCACCGCTTCATCCTGCCGATCCTCTCGCTCTCGGGCGTGCGCTACAAGGAGCTCGAGGTCCACCACCGAGAGCGCCGATACGGCGTCGCCAAGTACGGCCTGTCGCGGGTGTGGAAGGTCTCGCTCGACCTCATCGCGCTGAAGATGATCCTCCGCTTCATCTCCCATCCGGCGGCGTGGTTCGCGCTGCTCGCCGCCCCCTTCGTGCTCGGATCGCTCGCCGCCCTCGTCGGCAGTGCGATCGACTACGCTTCGACCTCGCCGGGAGGGCCGGTCCCCGTCGTGCTGCCGTCGATCGCCGCGCTGCTCGCCTTCCTCAGCGCCCACCTCCTGGTGCTCGGCCTGGTCGCAGAGCTGGTCGTCAAGGTGGGCGACTACCGAGAGTCGAGCCCGCTGAAGCTGGAGGTGCGGTCGTGACGGACGGCGCCGCGGCCCCTCCCGATCTCTCGTTCGTGGTGCCGGTGGTCGAGCGCCGCGGGGACCTGCGGCGGCTGCAGGCGGAGTACCGCGAGGCGGCGCACGCCGCCGGCCGCAGCTGTGAGTTCATCTTCGTCGTCGACCAGCGGCAGCGGGAAGCGCTGCCCGAGCTCGAGGACCTGCTCGCCGCGAGCCCCGGCGAGATCGAGATCGTGGTGCTCGGAGGCTACTTCGGAGAGTCGGCGGCACTGACCGTCGGCCTCGAGCGCGCCCGCGCCGACATCGTCGTCACCCTCGCCTCCTATTTCCAGGTCGACCCGGCCGGACTGCTGCCGGCGCTCGATCTCCTGGAGGAAGGAGTCGGCATGGTGGTCGGCCGCCGCTACCCGCGGACCGACTCGCTCCTCAACCGGGCGCAGAGCTCGGTCTTCCACTGGATCGTCAACGCCCTCACCCGTGCCGAGCTGCACGACATCAGTTGCGGCTTCAAGGTGATGCGCCGGTCGGTGGCGACGGATCTCAACATCTACGGCGGCCTCCACCGCTTCCTGCCGCTGATGGCGCGCAACCGCGGATACTCGGTCCGCGAGCTGCCGCTGCCGCAGCGGGCCGAGGACGAGCCGGCCCGCTACTACGGTCTCGCCGTCTACTTCAAGCGCATCATCGACGTCCTGACGATCTTCTTCCTCATCAAGTTCACCCGCCGCCCGCTGCGCTTCTTCGGACTGCTGGGGACCGCCCTCGCCGGCGTCGGCGGCGCGATCACCCTCTATCTCGGCGTCTACCGCATTCTCGGGATCGGGGCGATCGGAGACCGCCCCCTGCTGCTCCTCGGCGTCCTCCTCGTGGTGCTGGGGATCCAGACGCTGTCGCTCGGGCTGATCGGCGAGATCATCATCTTCACCCACGCCCGCCAGCTACGCGACTACCGGATCGACGAGATCCTGGGCGGCTCCACCGACGCCACGGGATCGCGTTGATCGCGGCGTTCTCGATGCGACCGGCGGCAGGGTCACCGAGCGAGCTGACCGACATCCACAGCCACGTCGTGCCCGCGCTCGACGATGGGCCGGAGACGCTCGACGAATCGCTGGCGCTGCTGCGGCAGGCGTACGACCGCGGCACCCGCACCATCGTCGCCACGCCGCACCTGTTCCTGCCGCAGTTCGACTATCCGCCGCGCCAGGTGCGCCGGCGCTTCGCGAGCCTGTGCGCGGCCCTCGCGGAGCGCAGCGCCGATCCCCGCTACCGCTTCCTGTCCGAGCTCAACGTCTGTCTCGGAGCGGAGAACCATGTTTCGCCCGACTTCTTCCGTGCCCTCGAATCGGAGAGCGCGATCTGCCTCAACGACACCCGCTCGATCCTGGTCGAGTTCCCGATGGAGTTCGGCATCGACGAGATGCGGCACGCGATCACGCGGGTGCGCTACCACGCGCTGATCCCGGTGCTCGCCCATGTCGAGCGCTACCCGGCGGTCCAGGAGCGCCCGGAGGTGACCGCCGAGTTCAGCCGGATGCGGTGCGTCTTCCAGCTGAACGCGGAGAGCCTGCTGGTCCACGGCCCGCCGAAACGGACCGCGCTGCGCATCCTCGGCATGCCGGTGCACGTCGTCGTCGCGTCGGACGCGCACCACCCGCACCTGCGCCCGACCCGGCTCGCCGAGGCCGCCGAAGCGATCGAACGCCGCTTTTCGGTCGACCGCGCGATCGAGTGCGTCGACACCCATCCGTCGCTGTTGCTGGGACGGCGGCGGCAGCAGGATCCTTCGCACGCCGGACGGCGCGCCGAGGACGGCTGACGCTCACTCTGTCCGCAGCGCTTCGACCGGATCGAGCGCCGCGGCACGACGAGCGGGGAGCACCCCGGAGAGGACGCCGGTCACGAGGCTGACGAGCACCGCGGTGACCAGGAAGATGCGCGGCGTATGGACCGGTAGCCCGGGGATCGCCGTGCGCAGCGCTTCGCAGATCGCCAGCCCGGCGAGGATGCCGAACAGGCCGCCGAGAAGGGCGAGCGCGGCCGCCTCGGAGAGGAACACCCACTGCACCTGTCGTCGCGTGGCCCCCACCGCTCGCTGCAGGCCGATCTCCGGGGTGCGCTCGCCCACCGCGATCCACATCATCGTCAGGATGCCGATCGCGCCGACGACCAGCGACACGCCCGCGATCGCGCCCACCGCGCTGGTGATGATGTTCATGATGTTGCCGAACACCCGCAGCATCTCGGTCTGCGAGGTGATCGTGAAGTCCTCGCGGCCGCCGTGGCGCTCGATCAGCACCTCGGCGAGCCGCTCCTCCAGCAGGTCGAGGCTCGCCGCCTGGCCGAAGATGAGGTCGATCTCGTTCAGCTCGTCGACGTTGAGGATCTTCATCGCCGACGCGAGCGGCGCGAAGACGGCGTCGTCGAGGTCGATGCCGAGAAACTGCCCCTTCGGCTCCATCACTCCGGAGATGCGGAAGCGGGTGCCGCCGACCTTGATGAACTGCCCCAACGGGTTGACCTCGCCGAACAGCTCCCGCTTCACCTTCGAGCCGATCACCGCCTGCGAGCCGCCCCGCCGCGGATCCCCCTCCGGCCAGAAGCTGCCGAGCCGGACCGGCCACTTCCAGACGTTGGGGATGTTGGGGGTGACGCCGTAGATCAGCACGCTGCGGCCGCGCCCGTTGGCTTCGACCCGGCCGGTACCGTAGACCACGGGCGTGAGGTCG